>DWVH01000012.1 GCA_019120335.1 Candidatus Enterococcus stercoripullorum | reverse complement strand
GTAAACGTAAAACCAAGACAGTAAATCCAGAGGTTGTGTGACGAAAGAATTGTATCTTACCTTGGGAGGCCCAGGTAGCATGAATTACCTCATGTGCGAAAGAAGCTTATATCTGGGAGTCAGCTGATGTCGTAGTACTGATAACAGACGCGTCAGGAAGGACTGAATGTCATTATATTGCAAATCGCTCGAAGTAAAGTCTGGATGGTTTGGATTCGAGGATATGCCCAACAAATTGAAACGTATGTCAATGGAGGCAAAAAGTAGAGAGAGCTATATCCAGATAATTCTACACAGAGATGGAGGAGCAACAAGTGGATTATATAGACAAAGTGGGCTGAGCGTCATTAACTTTCTCCTATCGCCAGAAGTGCTAGAGAAGAAAATAGGGAAGAAACCCGCACTAATCAACCCACTAAAATACTATGAGAAACAACGCTTGAGTCTATAATGATGTAGCGCCGTATACGAGACCCGTACGTACGGTGCAATGAGAGGGTGAGACATAAGAACTCACCCTACTCTATTACTCTTAATCAATATAAATAGTAAAAAATGCAACAAAATGCTTTGTAAGAACCCAGAACTGCAACATATGGACAATTTAATTTGCTACATTATTTATATACATGATTGTGAGATGATTAAACAAAAAAATTAAAAAATATATAAGGAGGTGACCGACATGTATATTTTATTACTCTCTGTTTTTGCAAACATTACCATCATCGCAAAAAATTTACTCGACATGTTTATTGTCATCAAAGCAACCAAAAAATAAAGTATTGTTTTCCCATCATCAGCAACTTGTGCAAAATTTGCACAAGTTGTTTTTTCGATTAATCAGTACTTTGGCCTCTAGTTAATTTATATAAACGATTGACGTGTACACGAATAAAGTATACAATGTATTTATAGAATTAAGAAGGAAAAAAGTAATGATAATAGGTTTTGATGATCCAGAAACAGAAAAAATTTTTAATCAAAAGTTTTCAAAAAAGTTACCTTCTAATATCCAACAAATCGCTTTACGCAAATTAATTCTGATTGATAATGCTGAATCACTCAATGACCTGCGTGTTCCTCCAGCCAATCGATTGGAAAAGTTAATCGGCGATCGAATTGGCTATTATAGTATCAGAATTAACAATCAATATCGAATTGTTTTTCAAGTTACCGGAACAGGAGACTTTGATCATGTCTCTATTGTTGACTATCACTAAGGGAGGAAAATATTATGAAGATTCCAACACCAAAAATAAGTGAAATTTTAGCTGAAGATTTTATGAAACCATTTGGTTTAAGTGCTTATGCGCTAAGCAAACAACTTGGTATCCCAACTTCTCGAATTCAAGATATCTTACATGATCGTCGGAAGGTTACAGTTGACACTTCAATTCGATTAGGACGTTTTTTTAATGTCTCTCCAAGATATTTTTTAAACTTACAAAATGATCTTGATATGCGAGAAGCAGAAGAGCGTTCTCATGATGAGTATGACAAAATTGTTCCTCTTGAAACAGTAACACAAGCTTAATTTAAAGCAGGAGAATCTGAGGAAACAAATTTATCAATTTAATACTACACAGTAAAAAAATATTTTTAAAATACCACAAAAGAACCGTTGTCAAATGACCCTTCTTTTGTGGTAAAATATTTGTTCGTTTTTTTATTTTATAAAATTTTCCTGCTAATATTAAATTTCTCCCTATATCGTTTAAAAGTTCGACGATTAATGCCTGTCAATCGTTGGATATCCATATCTGTTTTTCCTTGCTGATACAATTCAAAAGCATGTTGCAGTTGTGGATCCTCCTTTGAAAACTTAGGCTTCCTCCCCTTATACTTTCCTTGTTTTTTCGCTAAAGCAATACCTTGTGCTTGTCGCTCTCGAATTCTTTTTCGCTCGGATTCTGCTTGATATTTATACAACTCAATGATTAAGTTATTGATTAATTTTCGCAAATTATCATCTTCTATTCCACTCAAAGAAGGTAAATTGAGAATTTCTAGCGTTGCCCCTTTTTGCTGAATGGTTGCCATGATTTGCGTTAAATCTTGATTGTTGCGTCCTAAGCGGTCCAATTCGGTTACAACCACAATATCTCCTTCACGTAAATAATCAAGCATGGCTGTTAATTGTTGTCGATTCCGCTCATTACCACTGATTTTATCCGCAAAAATTTTATCACAATTTGCTAATTGTTCGATTTGTCTATCTAAATTCTGCGATTTAGAAGATACTCTCGAATACCCAATTCTACTCATTTTACCCCTTCTTCTTTTCTTTTAATGCTTCAATCTCTTTATACGAAAATAGCGTTGCTCTCACATCAGACAAAGCGTCATGTGGGGGATAAATATACTCAAAATATTCTATACAAGTAGTCAGTTTTTGCCACTTGTAATCCTCAAAATAATCGCTCCATTCGCCATAAATCGGCGCAAATTCTAGCATGACATCTACAATTTCTTGATTTTGAAGATGAAATTTAATGCCCGCCTGTGCTAAAAATGATAAATCAAACGCTGCGTTATAAGCAATGATTACTTCAGCTTGATCGATAATTTCTTGAATTTTTGGAAGATATTCATTGATATGAGGCTTATCTTCAACGTGTTTTGGATAAATATTGTTGACTTTTGAAGCCTCATACCACTCTTTAGCGTATTGTGGCTTGA
>DWVH01000054.1 GCA_019120335.1 Candidatus Enterococcus stercoripullorum | reverse complement strand
TGATCACCGTACCGGTTCGATTCCGGTCCTCGGCATTCTTAGTAATGCGCCCATAGCTCAATTGGATAGAGTGTTTGACTACGGATCAAAAGGTTAGGGGTTCGACTCCTCTTGGGCGCGTAGTCTTTTTAATACTTAAAAATGAATAAAGACTTCGGGAAGTAGCTCAGCTTGGTAGAGCACTTGGTTTGGGACCAAGGGGTCGCAGGTTCGAATCCTGTCTTCCCGATTTATTTTTTTTGCTTCTAACTGTGAATAAACGGGCAGTATAAACGGTATACAATAAATAATCCGGAATTGAGATTTTGATAAGCCTAGAAAATAGGTAAATCAAAATCTCATTTTTTTTTGATTGAGCGCAGTGGCCGATAAAAAATGAGAGTAGTAAACCTGTCTAATTTTTGGTAAAATGTACTTATAATTGAAATGAGGGGGTTTTCATTTTTTGCAAGGACAACTAAAGAAGGCATTAAGTGGATTTTATTACATTCAACATGAAGGAAACTTATACCAAACACGCGCACGAGGTAATTTTAGAAAACGCAAAGTCAAACCATTAGTGGGTGATTTTGTTGAATTTGAAAGTACGAGTCTAACAGATGGCTACTTACTCGAAATTTTTCCGCGTAAAAATGAGCTTGTTCGTCCGCCTGTGGCTAATGTCGATCAAGTTATCGTGGTGGCGAGTCTAGTCGAACCGGATTTTTCCTATCATTTGCTTGATCGTTTTTTGGTGAGTTTAGAACAAAAGCAAATTGAGCCGGTGATTTATTTAAGTAAGGTAGATTTACTTGGCGATACTACTTTGCTTGAAGAAATTAAAGCGACTTATCATTTAGCGGGTTATCGGGTGATTATCGGTGATGAAAATGGCTTGAATCAAGTGAAGGCTTTGCTGAAAAATCGTTTGACGGTATTAGCTGGGCAATCAGGAGCTGGCAAGTCGACTTTATTAAATCAATTAGTTCCGGGCCTTGCTTTAGAAACTGGGGAAATCTCAGAAGCGTTAAATCGAGGGAAGCATACGACGCGTCATGTGGAATTAATTGATGTTGCTAAAGGATTGGTAGCTGATACCCCAGGATTTAGTTCGATTGATTTCTTTGACTTGGAAGTAACTGATTTGCCAAAGATGTTTCCGGAATTTGTGGTTTTACAAGATACGTGTCGCTTTAGGGAATGTAGTCACACCCACGAGCCAGATTGTGCAGTTAAAGAAGCTTTAGCCGAGGGAAAAATTGCCCAGATTCGGTATGATAATTATTTGTTGTTCTTACAAGAATTGAAAAATCAACGTCCGACTTATCAAAAGAAGAAAAATAAGTAATCACGCAAAACATAGGGGGAATTTCAGATGAAGATTGCACCATCAATTTTAAGTGCTGATTTTGCAAATTTAGAAAAAGACGTCAAAATGGTCGAGGAGTTTGGTGCGGATTATATCCATATTGACGTGATGGATGGTCAGTTTGTGCCAAATATTACGTTTGGTCCGAATGTGGTCAAGGCATTGCGACCAGTGACGAAATTGACTTTGGATGTCCATTTAATGATTGTTGATCCAGAGCGCTATATCAAGGAATTTGCAAATGCGGGTGCGGATATTATTGGCGTGCATGTAGAAGCAACGAACCATATTCATCGCGCATTACAAATGATTAAAGCAAAAGGTGTGAAAGCAGAAGTCGTGCTAAATCCTGGAACCAGTGTCTCAGCGATTGTCCCTGTATTGGATATGGTCGATCAAGTGCTTGTGATGACGGTAAATCCTGGTTTTGGTGGTCAAAGCTTTATCGACTCCACACTGGACAAAATTCGTCAAATTGCCCATTTAAGAGCAGCGAATAACTTAGATTTTGATATTCAAGTGGACGGTGGGATTGTGCCAGAAACTGCCAAATTATGTAAAGAAGCTGGGGCCGATGTATTTGTGGCCGGCAGTTATATCTACAACGCGACCGATGTCAAAGCTAGTATCGATGCATTAAGAGAGGCGTTAGAATAGATGAAAGTATTAATCGTTGGCGGGGCTAATCCTAAAACTTGGCCGGCAAATTTATTTGAAGAAGAATACGCGGCTTGTATCGGCGTGGATCGTGGCGCACTTTACCTATTGGAGCAAGGAAAGTCACTCGATGCGGCGATTGGTGATTTTGATTCACTAAGTCAAGAAGAATATGAAAAAGTCAAAGCACAGGCAAAGTTTTTGAAACAATCTCCAGCCGAAAAAGATGATACGGACACACAGTTAGGCTTATTATATGCGATTGAACACTTTCCCAATGCTCAATATTGCTTGGCTGGTTTAACGGGAGGACGCTTGGATCACTTCTTGGCCAATTTTTGGATGGTACTTGAACCACGCTTTACCCCTTATGCACGTCAAATTGAGTTAGTCGATGCGCAAAATATCATTGAATATTACTTGCCCGGCAGCTATACGATTGAAAATAAAGCCAATATGCGTTACTTAGCTTATGTTTGTATGACGCCGATGCAGGAATTAACGCTCAATTTAAGCAAGTATACCTTAAATAAACAAAAGATTACCTATCCGATTTCTTATGCAAGTAATGAATTCGTGGGCAAAACGGCGGAATTTAGCTTTAGCGATGGCGTGATGGCTGTTATTTATAGTAAAGATCATAAATAAGACCGAAAAAGGAAGAGGCGAATGGTTGCGTCTTCCTTTTTAATTGCAAAAAAACCATTAAGAGTGTGTAGGATGCTTTTTTTTAGACAAAAATAGTGGTACAATCGTATTTGTTAGTTTATAAGCTAGAGGTGCCTTTGTGAAAAAATATAATTCGAATAAAAATATTATTATCGCTTTGATTATTGTCATTGTGGTTGTGGCAGTCTTGAGTATGACGATTGCGAAAAGAAATACACAGACTAAAACTAATATTCTTCAGTCTACGGTCAATGATACAATTGGTTTAGTCGATAAAGTTCTGACTGCACCTTTTAGATTTTTACACCAAACCACTGAAAATATTAGCGATTTGATGAATACGTATGAAGAAAATCAACAATTAAAATCAAAAATCGACCAATACGATCATTTAGTTCAAAAAAATGCGAATCAAGAGCGTGAAATTGCGCAATTGAAAGAAGAACTTGGCTTAAGTGAGACCTTGACAAGTTATGAAACCCAAGTAGCCAACGTGATTAGCCGCTCTCCAGATACTTGGCAAGATGTTTTAGTGATTGATAAGGGGGCGAGTGCTGGTATTGAGGTTAATATGGCAGTGATGGCGAAAAAAGGTTTGATTGGACGCGTGTTAGAGGTCAATGCGCATACTTCTAAAGTGGAGCTATTAACTTCTGAAAATGAATCAAGCAATCATTTCCCAGTCCGCATTTCTTCTTCTGATGGCGAAGTTTTTGGCATTTTGAAAGATTATGATCAAAAGCAAAACTTGCTGATTGTAGAAGATTTGACTGGTAATGCCAATATCAAAACAGGCGATGTCGTGCAAACTTCTGGTCTTGGTGGCAATTCACCAGCTGACTTGATGGTAGGCAAGGTGCAAAAAGCTGTGACTGATTCTTATGGTTTAGCCAAGAAAGTTTACGTCAAACCAATGGTTGAAAGTACTGATTTACGTGTAGTAACCATTGTGAAACGTTCCGCAGAGGTGGGGGAATAATGAAAGAAAGAGAATTTCCGCTTTATTTAGCCCCGGTAATGTTTTTATTGATGTTGGTGGACACGCATTTAACGGCCTTTTTGTCAAACTTATCGGATTTTCACTATGTTTGGAATGTTCATTTAGTCTTGATTGTCTTTTTGTGGGCTGCTTATTCCTTGCCAAAAATACCTATGATTGTGACGAGTTTTATCCTAGGTTTATTTTATGATTGTTACTATCTTGGTATTATTGGTATTTATACTGTTTGCTTGACAGTTATGGTATGGCTGTTATATGTCTTTCATGGTGTTATCTATCAAAATTTATACACAATGTTTTTTGCCCTGGTTATTTTTGTGACGGGTTATGAAGTGATATTATTAGTAACTCAAATCCTTTTTAAATTAAGCACCACGACCTCGGTATTTTTTATATCACGTTATCTTGCGCCGACCTTGTTAGTCAATATTATCTTGTTTGCAATTACACTAATTCCATTAAAGAGGCTTTTTAAGTAAGAAGTCTCTTTTTTTATTTATTGTATTTGAAATGTATTTGTAACATTACAATTATAGGAATGACATCTTACTGTGTTAGAATAGCAATTGTCAGAAATAGGACCTTAGACTTAGAAAAGGTCACAAGTGTTAAATATACACACTTAATTGGAGGAATTTATGGTGAAGAAACGTTTATCTTCAGTCGTAATCGTATCTACAGTCTTAGCAGGGACTTTAGTGGCACCGATTGCTACCTTTGCAGACAATTACGATTCTCAAATTGAACAGAAAAACAGTGAAATTAACGACTTGAAATCTAAACAATCAGAAGCACAAGACCAAATTGATCGTTTAGAAACAAGTATTAACAAAATTAACAAAAAAGCAGATGAATTATTAAAGGAACAATCAACTTTACGTGAAGAAACTGTCCAATTACAAAAGGACATCGAAGTTTTAACTGAACGTATCGCTAAACGTGAAGAAGCGATTCGCAATCAAGCACGTGACGTTCAAGTAAACAATCAATCATCTGTTTATATCAAAGCTTTATTAGATGCCACTTCATTTACTGATGCTTTAGGTCGCTTGAAAGCAATGACTACAATCGTGAATGCGAACAACGATTTAGTGAACCAACAAAAAGCAGATAAAAAAGCAGTAGAAGATAAAAAAGCTGAAAACGAAGCAAAACAAGAAGAAATTGCGAAAAACCAAGCAACTCTTGAAGAACAAAAAGGTACATTAGAAGCAAAACAAGCTGACTTAAATGTATTAAAAGCTTCATTAGCGGAACAACAAGCTACTAAGGAAAGCGAAAAACAAGCCTTGGCTGAACAAAAAGCAGCCTATGAAGCAGAACAAAAACGCGTGCGTGAACAACAAGCACAAGCCGCTGCAGTTCAACAAGCTGCACAACAAGCGCAATCAAGCGCATCTACTTCAACAAACAATGCTTCAAGCTCAAGTTCATCTCAAGCAAGTAGCTCAAATAGTACAAGCTCAAGCAATGCTGGCGTATCAAATGTAGTGATTCCTAGCACACCAGCTCCTGCACCAAGCGGAAATGGTTCAGCTATCGTCGCAGAAGCATACAAACACATTGGTAAACCTTACGTATGGGGCGCTAAAGGACCTAATACGTTTGACTGTTCAGGTTTCACTCGCTATGTTTACTTACAAGTAACAGGCCGTGATATCGGTGGTTGGACAGTTCCTCAAGAAGGTGCCGGTACAATCATCCCAGTTAGCCAAGCACAACCTGGTGATCTTTACTTCTGGGGTTCACGTGGAAGTTCTTACCACGTAGCGATTGCCTTAGGTGGCGGTTCATACATTCATGCACCACAACCAGGCGAATCAGTTAAAGTTAGCTCAGTTGCCTACTTTGCACCAAGCTTTGCAGTTCGCATGTAATCAACATTCAACTGAACATCTCAAGACTCTCACTGATGAAGTGGGGGTCTTTTTTTGTGCTCTAAATCATACAACTTCTTCATACAAGCAACACTTTCCAATCAATTTTTATCTTCTTGTTTTTATAAATCTAGTAAAAAAAACTATAATGATAAATATTTTCATAGAATAAATAACTGAAAATTTTGATCATAAAAAGCTTGGTTTTTCAATTTATTTCATCTTTTTTTAAAATTTTGTTTTTATGAAAATTATTTTCGTTAATAATTTTCTTGAAAACGTCTTTCTTTTATACAAAGATTGTGATATATTTACGTTGTTAGCGGTTACAAAATTAAAGTGAATAGAGGTGATGCGTTATGATTTTAGATACTATTCAGCAAAATTATCATTCATTTACACCTAAAGAGCAGAAAATTGCAACTTATATCATGCAAAAAAAGCATTTAAAAAACATGAACATTACTGAGTTAGCAAACATTTTAAATACTTCCCCTGCTACGATTACACGTTTTTGTAAGAAAATTGATTGTGCCAATTTTGCTGAGATGAAAATTAATTTGGTTGATGAAAGTACACAAGAATCCATAGTTAATAAAGATACTATTTTCGATGCTATTCATACTTACTATACAACAGTGATGGATAATACGAATAAGCTAGTGAATCCTCAAGATATTAAAGAGACCATTGAAGCAATTATACATGCAAAGAAAATTTATATTTATGGTGTGGGTAGCTCAGGGTTAACAGCATTAGAATTTATGCAAAGATTAATTCGGATGGGGTTCAATGTTTCGTGTTTTACGGATACCCACATGATGCTAATTAGTCAAACCTTACTTACTCCAGATGATTTAGTAATAGGTATTTCTAGTTCTGGTCAAACAGTAGAAATTGTAAATATGTTGGCCATTGCAAAAAAAGTTGGAGCTACGACGATTTCGATTACGAGTTTTATTGATAGTCAAATTGTTCGGTATAGTGATATTAGCTTAATTGTGTATAGCAGCAAGTTTGTTAATAATACAAGTTTTGTAAATTCACAATTTGCGATGATGTTCATTGTTGATATTCTGACTATGATCTTACTGGATGATAAAGATTACAATACAATGATGCAAGAAACGATTCAAACAATTTTAGATAGGAAGTGAATGTCGTTTGATTATTAGTAAAGTAGAGAATTTAGGTACGTACCAAAAAGTTAATCCTTATATGAAGGAGTTGGTAGCATTTTTTGAGAATCATGATTGGCGAGAGTTATCTGAAGGAAAACTTCCAATTGCTGGTGATAAAGTATTTGGCAATTGCTTTAATTATGTAGCTGATGGTGTTGCTGGTGATTTTTTTGAAACCCATTACAAATATTTGGATGTTCATTTAGTTGTTGAAAATACTGAAGATATGGCGGTTTCAACAAAAGATTCGACGACAGTTTCCAAAGCATATGATGAAGAAAAAGATATTGAATTTCACCAAGGTCAGGTAGAGCAATTGGTTCATTTAAAACCTGGTGATTGTTTAATTACCTTTCCTGAAGATTTACACCAACCAAAAGTCAGAGTTAATGACAAGGTTGTAAAAAAAGCAGTATTTAAATTGGCAATAAAATAAATAGAAAAGAGGAATTAGATTATGAAAAAGATTGTCAAACTATTATGTACAGTTGGGTTAGCTGCATCAGTATTTGCAATGGCTGGATGTTCTTCTGATGATAAAAAGGACGATTCTCAAAGCTCATCTAAATCTGGTGAGTTATCTGGGGATATTGTTATGTGGCATTCTTTCACACAAGGTCCGCGTTTAGAAAGTATCCAAAAATCTGCGGATGAATTTATGAAAGATCATCCAAAAGTAAAAATCAAAATTGAAACTTTCTCATGGAATGACTTTTATACTAAATGGACAACAGGTTTAGCGAATGGTAATGTCCCTGATATCAGTACAGCTTTACCAAACCAAGTAATGGAAATGATTAATTCAGATGCAATTGTTCCTTTGAATGATACGATTAAAGAAATTGGGCAAGACCGTTTTAATAAAAAAGCCTTAGACGAAGCAAAAGTTGGAAAAAATTATTATTCAGTTCCGTTATACTCCCATGCACAAGTTATGTGGGTACGTACTGATTTATTAAAACAACATAATATTGAAGTACCAAAAACGTGGGATGAATTATTTGAAGCAAGTAAGAAATTAACGGCTAATGGTGTTTATGGCATGTCTGTACCCCTAGGAACGAATGACTTTATGGCAACTCGTTTCTTAAATTTCTATGTTCGTAGCGCAGGAGGCAGTCTTTTAACTAAAGATTTGAAAGCGGATTTAACAAGTAAATTAGCTCAAGACGGTATTAAATATTGGGTGAAGATGTACAAAGAAGTCTCTCCTAAAGATTCACTAAACTTTAATGTATTACAACAAGCAACATTGTTCTATCAAGGAAAAACAGCATTTGACTTTAACTCTGGTTTCCATATTGGTGGGGTACAAGCTAATAGTCCACAATTATTAGATTCTATTGATGCTTATCCAATGCCAAAAGTAAAAGACTCTGATAAAGATTACGGTATTGAAACTTCTAATATTCCAATGGTTGTATGGAAAAATTCAAAACATCAAGATGTTGCTAAAGCATTTATGCAATATCTATTTAAAGATAAAAACTATGTAGAATTCTTAAATTCAACACCAGTGGGTATGTTGCCAACTATTAGCGGAATTACAGATCTACCTGAATATAAAGATAATGAAACACGTAAGAAATTTGCTCATGCAGAAGAAGTAATCTTAGAAGCTGCTAAAAAAGGTACTGCAATTGGATATGAAAATGAACCTAGTGTTCAAGCTGGTTTAATGACAAATCAACATATCATCGAGCAAATGTTCCAAGATATTATTTCTAACGGTACTGATCCAATGAAAGCTGCGAAGAGTGCAGAAAAACAATTAAATGATTTGTTTGAAACTGTGGCAGTAAAATAAAAAATTGAGATTGGGGCTTGTTCTTTAAGCCCCAATTCATTTAATAAATATTAAAGAAGGGAGTATGAAAATGGCTAAAGATCGGAATTTAACACGTTGGATATTTGTTTTACCAGCAATGATCATTGTCGGATTACTCTTCATTTATCCGTTTTTTTCAAGTATTTTCTTTAGTTTTACAAATAAAAACCTAATTATGCCGACTTATCGTTTTGTCGGTTTAGATAATTATAAGGCAGTATTATCTGATCCAAATTTTTTCAATGCATTTTTTAATTCAATTAAGTGGACGGTTTTCTCATTAGCTGGTCAAGTATTTGTAGGATTTATTTTAGCGTTGGCATTGCATAGAGTTCGTCGTTTTAAGAAATTATATCGTACCCTTTTAATCGTTCCTTGGGCGTTTCCAACGATTGTTATTGCCTTTTCATGGCAGTGGATATTAAATGGTGTTTACGGCTATCTTCCAAATATGATTGTGAAGCTAGGTTTGATGGATGCGGCACCACCATTTTTAACTGATACTACTTGGGCTTTCGTTTGCTTGGTATTTATCAATATTTGGTTTGGCGCACCAATGATTATGGTAAATGTACTATCAGCATTACAAACGGTACCTCAAGAACAGTTTGAAGCAGCAAAAATTGATGGTGCTTCCTCATGGCAAGTCTTTCGTTATATTACCTTTCCACATATCAAAGTAGTTGTTGGGTTGCTAGTCGTATTAAGAACAGTTTGGATTTTTAATAACTTTGATATTATCTATCTAATTACTGGTGGTGGACCATCTAACGCAACAATGACTCTTCCTATTTTTGCTTATAACTTAGGTTGGGGAACGAAAATGTTGGGTCGTGCATCTGCTGTTACAGTATTACTATTTATTTTCTTATTAGCAGTTTGCTTTATTTACTTTAGTATCATTAGTAAATGGGAAAAGGAGGGACGTAAATAATGAAGAAACGCTCAAATATTTTTCTAGATCTTGCTTCTCATCTGTTATTGATTATTGCAACGATTATTGCAATATTTCCGCTTGTTTGGATTTTTATTTCTTCAATTAAAGGAAAAGGAGAACTAACCCAATTTCCAACGAGATTCTGGCCTAAAACATTTACGTTAGATTACTTCACTCATGTAATTAATGATTTACATTTTATTGTGAATATCAAAAATAGCTTGTTGATTGCTTTATCAACTACTGTTATTGCAATTATCATTTCCGCAATGGCAGCTTATGGGATAGTTCGTTTCTTTCCTAAATTAGGAGCGATTATGTCTCGTTTATTGGTTACAACTTATATTTTCCCACCAATTTTGTTAGCGATTCCATACTCGATTGCAATGGCTAAAGTTGGGTTAACAAACAGTTTGATTGGATTAATGGTCATCTATTTATCATTTAGTGTGCCATATGCAGTATGGTTACTTGTTGGATTCTTTCAAACAGTACCAATCGGCATTGAAGAATCAGCAAGAATAGATGGAGCAAATAAATTTACTATATTTTATAGAATTGTTTTACCAATTGTTGCACCTGGGATTGTTGCTACGGCGATTTATACATTCATCAATGCATGGAATGAATTTTTATATGCTTTAATTCTGATTAATGATACCAGTAAGATGACTGTAGCTGTTGCATTAAGGTCATTAAATGGTTCAGAAATATTAGATTGGGGCGATATGATGGCTGCTTCAGTAATTGTTGTATTACCATCAGTTATCTTCTTCTCAATTATCCAAAATAAAATTGCTGGTGGGTTATCAGAAGGTTCGGTTAAATAAAATTTTCATAATGGAGGAATATAAAAATGACAAAATATGGAGTTGTAGGTACAGGATATTTCGGCGCGGAATTAGCACGCTATATGTCTAAAAATGAGGGAGCAGAAATTACTTTACTGTACGATCCAGAAAATGCAGAAGAAATTGCTAAAGAATTAGGGGCCAAAGTAGCTTCGAGTTTAGATGAATTAGTTAGTAGTCCAGAAGTGGATTGTGTGATAGTTGCAACACCAAATTATTTGCATAAAGAACCAGTAATTAAAGCTGCAGAACATGGCAAGCACGTCTTTTGTGAAAAACCAATTGCTTTATCCTATGAAGACTGTCGCGAAATGGTTGATGCATGTAAGAAGAATAATGTAACCTTTATGGCTGGACATATTATGAACTTCTTTAATGGGGTGCATCATGCAAAAGAGCTGATTAACCAAGGTGTGATTGGTGATGTATTATTCTGTCATACTGCACGTAATGGTTGGGAAGAAGAACAACCTACTATTTCATGGAAGAAAATTCGGTCAAAATCCGGTGGACACTTGTACCATCATATTCATGAATTAGACTGTGTGCAATTCTTGATGGGAGGTATGCCTGAAAAAGTAACGATGACTGGTGGCAATGTAGCTCATAGTGGCGAAAACTTTGGCGATGAAGATGATATGATTTTCATTAATATGGAATTTCCAAATAAACGTTTCGCATTACTTGAATGGGGTTCTGCCTATCGTTGGGGTGAACATTATGTATTAATTCAAGGAACAAAAGGAGCAATTAAGCTTGATATGTTTAATTGTGGCGGTACCTTGAAATTAAATGGTGAAGAAACTCACTTCCTAATTCATGAATCTCAAGAGGAAGACGATGATCGTACAAGAATTTATCATAGTACGGAAATGGATGGGGCGATTGCTTATGGAAAACCAGGTAAACGTACACCATTGTGGTTATCATCAGTAATTGATAAAGAAATGAAATATCTCCATGCAATTATGCAAGGTGCAGCTGTTAGTGAAGAATTTGAGAAATTATTAACTGGTGAAGCTGCCTTAGAAGCAATTGCGACTGCAGATGCTTGTACGCTTTCTATTAACGAAGATCGTAAAGTACATTTATCAGAAATTGTAAAGTAGAAAATGATAAGTAGGAAGAGGGCGTAAAGCGATGGATGAAAAAATAAAAAAAATTAGACATCAACTAATTGTATCGTGTCAAGCCTTGGAAGATGAACCATTACATTCTTCTTTCATTATGGGAAGAATGGCCCTAGCTGCACAAGAAGGTGGTGCCAAAGGGATAAGAGCAAATAGTGTGGTAGATATTAAAGAAATTCAAAATGTAGTAGATTTACCAATTATTGGCATTATCAAAAGAGATTATGAAGACTCAGATGTTTTTATTACAGCAACTATGAAAGAAATTGATGAGTTAATGAGTGTTCAACCCGAAATTATTGCATTGGATGCCACAAGTAATATCAGACCAAATGGACAGACCTTAGCTGAATTATTTGCACAAATTAAAGCTAAGTATCCAGAACAATTACTAATGGCGGATTGTTCAACGTACGAAGAGGCTGTTTATGCGGATGAGTTAGGTTTTGATTTTATTGGTACAACACTAGTAGGATATACGAATCAAAGTAAAGGAGCAAAGATTGAGGCGAATGATTTTGAACTAATTCGTAAAATCTTAGCGAAAGTGAAACATCCGGTGATTGCTGAGGGAAATATCGATACACCTGAAAAAGTTAAAAGAGTTCTGGAGTTAGGGTGTTATAGTGTTGTTGTTGGTTCAATTATCACACGGCCACAATTGATTACGAAACGATTTACAAAGGTATTAGAAAACTAGAAAGAAGTAGATAAGATGAGAGATTTAACGAAATATCATGGCGTGATTCCGGCGTTTTATGCTTGTTATGACGATGAAGGTGAAATTAGTCCTGAAAGAGTGCAGTCATTAACCAAGTATTTTATTGAAAAAGGTGTTAAAGGTGTCTATGTCAATGGCTCCTCAGGGGAATGTATTTATCAAAGTGTTCAAGACTGCAAAACTGTATTGGAAAATGTAGTCAAAGTAGCGCAAGGAAAGTTAACCATTATTGCGCATGTAGCATGTAACAATACCAAGGATAGCCAAGAGTTGGCACGTCATGCAGAAAGTTTGGGCGTAGATGCGATTGCGGCCATTCCTCCGATTTATTTCCGATTGCCTGAATATGCGATTGCTAAGTATTGGAATGATATTAGTGATGCAGCACCAAATACGGACTTTGTCATTTACAATATTCCACAATTAGCAGGTGTCGCTTTAACACCAAGTTTGTATGAAAAAATGCGCGAAAATCCTAGAGTTATCGGTGTAAAGAATTCATCGATGCCTGTTCAAGACATTCAAACTTTCTGTAAAGCTGGGGATGATTATATTGTCTTTAATGGGCCAGATGAACAGTTTATTTCAGGTCGCCTAATTGGTGCACAAGGTGGAATTGGTGGCACTTATGCGGTAATGCCACAATTATTCTTGCAGTTGGATCATTTTTTAAAGACCAATCAGTGGGAAAAAGCCAAAGCGTTACAAGCTGAAGTCAATGAAATTATCGCACAAATGTGTAGTTGTCATGGCAATATGTATGCAGTGGCTAAAGAAATTTTACGAATCAATGAAAATCTTAATATTGGTTCTGTGCGTGCGCCGTTAGCAGAATTAATTCCAGAAGATTTACCAAAAGTTCAGGCTTGTGCAGAATATATTAAACAAGTAACGACAAAATTCATTGATTAAGGTGGCGATGATTCATGTCAACATATCTATGTTTTGATATTGGTGGGACGAATTTAAAATATGCTTTAGTTAACGAATCAGCTGAAATCCTTCAACAGTGGGAGCAACCAACACAAGCCCATTTAGGCGGTCCATTTATTTTACAAACGGTTTGCGATATTATTGAACAGTTAAAGCAGCAAAATGAACTAGTTGGTGTGGCAATTTCAACTGCAGGGATGGTGGATCCTAATGAAGGTTCTATCTTTTATGCCGGACCTCAAATTCCTAATTATGCCGGTACCCAATTTAAAAAAGTGATTGAAGAAAAATTTGCGCTACCATGTGAAGTTGAAAATGATGTAAACTGCGCAGGGCTTGCAGAAGGCATTTCAGGTGCAGGTAAAGAGGCAAAGATTTCTTTATGTTTGACGATTGGCACAGGGATTGGCGGCTGTATATTATTAGACAAAAAAGTTTTCCATGGATTCAGTAATAGTGCCTGTGAAGTGGGCTATATGCATCATGGTAAAGTGAGTTTTCAAGATTTAGCCTCTACAACAGCTTTAGTGCAACGAGTAGCCCAACTTAAACAAGAAAATATTAGTGAGTGGAATGGTCGAAAAATATTTGAACTGGCAAAATCGGGGGATATCCAATGTGAAAAGGCTATTCAAGAAATGGTGAATGTTTTATGTGAAGGTATCTCAAATATTTGCTATGTGCTGAATCCACAAGTAGTGATTTTAGGCGGTGGGATTATGTCCCAAGCTGAGTATTTAGAACCATTATTCGCAAAAACGTTGCCTCAATACTTGGTTTCTAGTATTTTAGAAAAAACAATATTGACATTTGCAACACATCAAAATAATGCTGGCTTTTTAGGAGCATTTTATCATTTTAAACAAAAACACGAGAAATAACCCCCCCTCCCAATCTAAGTGTGTTTAGGTTGGGGGTGTTTTTTTACCAGAAATAGCTGATGTAAAGGCCGAGTGTCATAAATGGAATAAAGGGAATCGGGGCAAAAGGTTGATGACAAAGGCAGTATTTCAATAAGAGATACAAAATGCCACTGCCACTCGCTACGACTAAAAGCATGCTGATTTGCTCAAGTGTCAGCCAGGGAAACCATGCACAAGCCAACAACAAATCTCCCTGACCGAGATAATGCTGACTCGAAAAATGTCCCACAATACAAAGCAGTAAAAGCACGATAAAATGCATCGGATAAAAAGTTAATCCAGTACAAAATGCCAGAAACCAAAGCAATCCACTCCCGCTAAAAAAAACAAAAGGATCCAATATTAAATAGAGTATATCCGTAAAACTTAAGATAAAGGCACAACTTAACCAGCAAAAGGCGAGCAATTGTTGTGAAAAAATAGGCAAATTGGTTATTTTTACGAACATAAAACCAAAGACGACCTCCGCACACAGACTACTCCAGGGGATTTTTGCCTTACAATAACGACAACGAAATCGAAGGAACAAAACAGACACTATAGGCACTAAATCCTTTATTTTTAAGCGCTGATGACAATTTGGACACTGCGAGGGTGGGGCGATGAGTGATTCTCCTTGGGGTAAGCGACAAGCCATACAATAATAAAAGGACCCTAGACAACTTCCGATAATAAATGCGAACATACAAATCCTCCTTCAAGTAAAAAAAGACCCTTCATGAGAATAAATACGCAAAATTTTCGAAAAAGCGTTGCTAGATTAAAAAAACTTAATAATTTTAGAAAAATAAACCGTTATATTTTACTTTTTACCTGAAATGGATTATTCTAAACATGTAGTAAAGATTAGGAGGCATTTATTATGGCAGTAGAACAAACAAAAAACGTATTAAATCAATTAGTTGCGGACTTGAGTCAATTTTCAACAGTGATTCATCAAGTTCACTGGTACATGCGTGGGCCTGAATTTTTAACTTTACACCCATTAATGGACGAATACATGGATGAAATCAATGCACAGTTAGATGAAGTCGCTGAACGTTTAATCACATTAGGTGGCGCTCCTTACTCAACATTGAAAGAATTCGCTGAAAATACAGGTATTAAAGATGAAGTAGGTAGCTATGATTTATCTATTCCAGAACAAATGGAAAAATTAGTCGCTGGTTACCGTTATCTTGCTGACTTATATGAAGAAGGTATCGAAGTGTCTGGTGAAGAAGGCGATGATGTTACACAAGATATGTTCATCGAATTCAAAGGCGCTGTAGAAAAGAAAATCTGGATGGTTCAAGCCAAATTAGGCCGTGCACCTGAATTAAACTTAACAGAAGGCGTACATCACTAAGATTAGGCATAGAAAATAAAATAAATTTTTTACCGTTATCCAATTTTGGATAGCGGTATTTTTTTTATTTGCTATAATAATGAAAAGTTGGGTATTCAAAGGAGTGAAAAAAGTGCTGCAAAACCAATCTTTATCAAGGTTATTATTGGGTAGAATCTTAACAAATATAGCAGACAGTTTTATAAATATCTTGATTATTTGGTATTTTAATGAACAATATCATTCGCCGGTGTTGCTTTCAGTGGTTTTTGCTGTAACTTCAGGAATCGATGCATTGTCATTTTTACTGGGTCCGTTGGTTGATCACATGAAAGAACGAAGACTATTGATTACTAGTAGTTTATTTCAAGTCATAATTAGTGCGGGCTTGCTAGGAGTGGTGTTAGCTAAGAATCAATTACCTAACCATTGGCTAGCAAGCATTTTAGTCGTGGGATTAGCGCTTATTTATCTCTTTTCATCTATTATCTATCCGTTAGAAACCAAAATATTACCTAAAATTGTGGATAAATCACAATTGGTTTCAGCAAATAGCTTATTTCAGCTAGCCTATAAGGTGTTGGATATTTCCTTTAATGCATTGGCTACGTTATTTGTGGCTTGGTTTTCTTTATCAGTGAATTTCCTATTGATTTTCTTTATTTTCTTTCTTGCCACAGTCATGTATCGCTATTTTAAAATCAAAGCAGATACGATAACAAATGTCCAATCCATTGCTACTTATCATGATTATTTTCAAGAATTGCTTTCGGGAGTACGGGTCTTAAGAAAAGCACCGCAAGTCTATCAATTATTTTTACCCCTGGCATTTGTTAATTTCTTTTATGCAATATCATTAGTTGCCTTACCGATGTTCTCCAAATTGTACATTTCAAGTTCGTCGATAGGTTATGGGATTGTTCTAATGACGAGTTCCTTAGGTGGGATTGTCGGAGCATTTTTTCTCAATCGTCTCAAACTTGATATTGCTAAACCTGTTCGTTTTATTGCTCTCATGATGTTGCTTTCAGGATTGAGCCAAATTGGATTTTCATTTTTGGCACCCGTTCAGCCGATAGTCAGTTTGTCCTTGTTTTTCATGAGTAGCTTGACTATGAGTATGATGAATATTGTTTTTGTCACCCTAGAGCAGCAAAGTATTGAATCAGCCTATCTTGGACGCGTATCGATGCTTACTGAAAGTCTGATATCCATTATGATTCCATTAGGGAGTTTAGTAGCTGGATTATTATTAAAATTTGTCCCAATTTTGTTGGTAGAATCCATGGAAGGTTTCGCACTCGTTTTAGCCTGTGGTTACTATCGCTTTATTTATCAAGTACCAAAAAACGAACCTACTCGCTGATATTTGCCAGCTGAGGAGGTTCGTTTTCATTTGTCTGAGAATTAAAGTTGCGCTTTGGCTGTGTCAATTTGTTTTTGCACTTGTTCAAAGCCAGTACCGCCAAGTGAATGTCGGCGTTTGACAGCAGTATAAGAATCTAGTTTTTCGTAAATATCTTCTTCAATCAACGGGGTAATCGCTTGGTACGCCTCTAAAGGAATATCTTGCAAATAGTGGCCATTTTGAATGCATTGTAAGACCAATTTACCAACGATTTCGTGCGCTTGTCTAAATGGCAGTCCTTTGCTTGCTAGATAGTCAGCCAGTTCGGTCGCGTTGGAGAAGTCCTTTTGCGTAGATTCTAGCATTCGTTCCTTATTGACTTTCATCGTCGCAATCATGCCACTCATAATATCCAGACTGGTTAAAATCGTTTCGGCCGTATCAAACATGCCCTCTTTATCCTCTTGCAAATCTTTATTATACGCAAGCGGCAAGCCTTTCATCACGGTCAATAAACCAAATAAATCTCCGTAGACGCGTCCTGTTTTTCCACGAATTAATTCGGCCATATCCGGATTTTTCTTTTGCGGCATAATCGAACTACCCGTTGAAAAAGTATCGGTAAGTTCTACAAATTGATATTCGTGACTGCACCATAAAATAATCTCCTCACAAAAACGGGACAAGTGCATCATCAAAATAGACGCATTACTTAAAAATTCTAAGATAAAATCACGATCACTCACTGCATCCAAGCTATTTTGATACACTTGGGAAAAGCCTAATTCCTTGGCAGAAAATTCGCGATCAATCGGAAAAGTCGTCCCCGCTAAAGCCGCAGCCCCAAGTGGTGAAATATCTGCACGTTGCATATTTTCAGTAAAGCGTTGTTCATCACGCGTTAACATTTGATAATACGCCATTAAATGATGCCCAAAAGAAATCGGTTGGGCATGCTGAAGGTGAGTGTAACCTGGTGCGATGGTTTTGATGTGTTCTTGCGCTTTTTCAACCAATACTTCACGGAAATGATGGATTTTTGCCACAACTTCAGTAAGTACCTCTTTAAGATAAAGGTGCATATCGGTCGCCACTTGGTCATTACGACTGCGCGCGGTATGTAATTTTCCCGCCACTGGACCAATTTCTTGATGTAAAAAAGTCTCCATATTTAAGTGGATATCTTCATTTTCGATGGTAAAGGTCAATTCATCTTTGGCTAATTTTTCCTGTAAAGTTTCAAGACCTGCGATGATTTGCTCACCTTCTGCTTTCGTTAAAATCCCAGTATGTATCAACATTTTCACATGGGCTAAACTACCTATCAAATCTTGCTTGGCTAATTTTTGGTCAAATGGAATCGACGCCCCAAAAGCATCAATCCAGGCTTCGTTTTTCCCATCAAATCGACCGCCCCATAATTTTGCCATTTTCTTCATCCTTTCTAAAAAACAACCCCCACCTGGCAAAAGACGAGGCAGGGGATAAACGCATTATTTGTCTAAACTTGCTTGTACTTCAGCATGGACTTTACTTGGTAGTCCCCAAAGTTTGATAAATCCGATAGCTGCATGTTGGTCAAAGGTATCGGCTGAAGTGTAAGTCGCTAAGTTTTCATCATATAAACTATTTGCTGATTTACGTCCTTCAACAATGATGTTTCCTTTGAATAATTTCACACGAACCACACCGTTCACATAAACTTGCGTGCTCTTGATGAAGGCTTTCAAGGCATCAGTTAATGGGTTGAACCATAGTCCGTCATAGATGACTTGTGCTAGTTGTTGTTCCACGATTGGTTTGAAGTGGGCCAATTCACGAACAAATACTAAATCTTCTAATTCCTTATGAGCTTTCATTAAAGTTAGGGCAGCAGGGCATTCGTAAACTTCACGAGATTTAATCCCAACAAGACGGTTTTCGATATGGTCAATTCTACCTACACCATGCTCGCCTGCAATATGGTTTAATTCCATGATTAATTCTGCTAGGCTGTATGCTTTGCCATCTAGAGCGACGGGTTTTCCTTGCTCAAAGATAATTTCCACAACAGTTGGCGTATCAGGCGTATCTTCTAATTCTTTGGTTAATGCATAAGCCCCTTTTGGCGGAGCAGCCCATGGATCTTCTAGCACGCCACATTCACAAGCACGTCCCCATAAGTTTTGGTCAATCGAATAAGGGTTATCAAGATTCATTGGGATTGGAATATTGTTTTTTGCTGCGTATTCGATTTCTTCTTCACGCGACCATTTCCATTCACGAACAGGCGCCACGACTTTCAAGCTAGGATCTAAAGACTGAATGGCCACTTCAAAACGTACTTGGTCATTTCCTTTACCTGTACAACCGTGCGCTACTGTTGTTGCTCCAACTTGATGTGCTAATTCCACTAATTTTTTCGAAATCAATGGACGAGAGAGTGCGGAGACTAATGGATAAGAATTTTCATAGAAGGTATTCCCTTGTAAAGCAATCAAGGCAAACTCTTCAGCGAATTCTTCT
This sequence comes from Candidatus Enterococcus stercoripullorum, assembly GCA_019120335.1. Classification (GTDB taxonomy): domain Bacteria; phylum Bacillota; class Bacilli; order Lactobacillales; family Enterococcaceae; genus Enterococcus_E; species Enterococcus_E stercoripullorum. Next base: position 1,489 of record DWVH01000054.1, on the reverse strand, counting down.
TTGGCATCGATGGCATAAGATTCTACTGCGCCGACTTGTAAGGCTTTTTCTTTAATGGCTTCGATATCTTTTTTCTCACCGACATCTAAGCAGCAAGCCACCACATCATATCCCGCATCTGATAACCATTTAATTGAAACAGAGGTATCTAACCCTCCAGAATAAGCTAAAACTAATTTTTCTCTCATATTCATTCTGTTCCTTTCATCGTTGAACTTCATCACGTGACCTATCTTAACAAATAAACTTGCATAAATCAAGTGTAAAATTAAATATTTATGCAGTAATTCCTGAAAAATAATTGCTTTTGTGTATAAATAGTATAGGTGTATTTATGAGAAAGTTATTTAGATTCCGCTTACAATGATTGCTTGTTCGCATTTTTATGCATTTTTTTGTATGGAAATAATTATTCAAACCCATCTGATAGAAAAATGAATGGACAACAAAATTTTTTTCTACTATATATGGCAAATCTGTTTGTCTGAATGCTGCAAATGGGCTTTTCTGAAAAATATTGTTCGTAACAGCTGTTTTTTTCATTTTTTCGTAGACTTTTTGTTGACAAGGCTTGCTTTTATCGATATTATATTAAATGGTATTGTTTGCCCCACGAGAGCCCCGGAAACTCAAGTGTATGTCAAACATTCAAATCGAATTGGAGGAAAATAAAAGTGCGTACAACATATATGGCCAAAGCTGGCGAAGTAGAACGTAAATGGTATGTCATCGATGCTACTGATGTTCCTTTAGGACGTCTTTCAACTGTAGTAGCTTCAATCTTACGTGGTAAAAATAAACCAACATTCACACCTCATGTGGATACAGGTGATTTTGTAATTGTTATCAATGCTGATCAAGTGAAATTAACTGGTAAAAAAGCAACTGACAAAGTTTATTACCGTCATTCAAACTACCCAGGAGGATTAAAATCAATCACTGCTGGTGAATTACGTGCGAAAAACTCTCGTCGTTTAGTTGAAACTTCTATTAAAGGTATGTTACCTAAGAACACTTTAGGTCGCAAACAAGGCATGAAATTACATGTTTATGCAGGTGCTGAACATCCACATGCTGCACAACAACCAGAAGTACTAGATATCACTAACTTAATTTAATAGGAGGGAATTTCATTGGCTCAAGCACAATATATCGGCACTGGCCGTCGTAAAAATGCAGTAGCTCGCGTACGTTTGGTACCAGGTACTGGAAAAATTACTGTTAATAAAAAAGATGTTGAAGAATATATTCCACACGCTGACTTGCGTGAAGTAATCAACCAACCATTTGCTGTAACTGAAACAAAAGGCGCTTACGATGTATTCGTAAACGTAAATGGTGGTGGTTACGCTGGACAATCAGGTGCAATCCGTCATGGTATCGCACGTGCATTGTTACAAGTAGATCCTGATTTCCGTTTAGCTTTAAAACGTGCTGGTTTACTTACTCGTGACGCACGTATGGTTGAACGTAAAAAACCAGGTCTTAA
>DWVH01000001.1 GCA_019120335.1 Candidatus Enterococcus stercoripullorum | reverse complement strand
TAAAGGAATTTCCTTGCAAAACGTTGGTATTTTCTTTATCATAAGTTTAGCAACAAAAGTTAGATAATTTAATGGAAAGATTTGAAAATGAAAAAAGTATTGAGTATTATCGTCCCTAGTTATAATTCCCAGGATTATTTAAAGCGCTGTGTGGAATCTTTGCTTATTGGGGGCAGTCGGGTTGAAATTTTAATCGTCAATGATGGGTCAAAAGATAACACCGGTAAGATTGCAGAGGACTATCAAGCTAAATACCCAGAGATTGTGCGAGCGATTCATCAGGAAAACGGTGGGCATGGCGAGGCGGTCAATACGGGCATCAAGCATGCGAAAGGTGAGTATGTGAAAGTCGTGGATAGCGATGACTGGGTAGATCCGGATGCCTATGAAAAGATTTTAGACTGTTTAGCTAGTTTTACTGAGCCGATTGATTTATTGATTAGTAATTATGTTTATGAAAAACAAGGAGCCAAACGCAAGAAAGTCATCGAATATACGTCCTTTTTACCAACGAATCAAGTATTTAGCTGGGAGGCGACCAAGCGTTTTCCGGTGGGTAAGTATTTACTGATGCATTCGGTGATTTATCGTCGGCAATTATTGTTATCGCAGCATTTAGTTTTACCTAAGCATACTTTTTATGTGGATAATTTGTATGTTTTTGAGCCACTACCCGCTGTGAAGAGGATGTATTATTTAGATGTTGATTTTTATCGCTATTATATTGGGCGTGAGGATCAGTCTGTCAATGAGCAAGTGATGATCAAGCGTATTGACCAACAACTGTATATTAATCGCCGGATGATTGCCTTTTTTGCGCAACATCCAACGACTGATAAGAATTTGCAAGCCTATATGTTTAAGTATGCTGAGATTATTACCATGATTTCGTCGGTATTATTGATTAAAGAAGGTAGTCAAGAAAGTTTGGCTAAGAAACGCGAATTATGGCAATATATCCGCAAGCAAGATGTGAAGCTTTATCGCAAGTTGCGCCGTGGCTTCTTTGGTTTTGGTGTGCATTTACCAGGTAAGTCTGGCCGCATGATTGTGATAGGTTTTTATCGTTTAGTGCATAAATTATATGGTTTTAATTAACAAAGGGGCATCTGTCTAAGCTAGGCAGGTGTCTTTTTTGCCATAGTATCGTCTTTGAGATTTTGTTAAAATACATACATAAAATCTTGTAATGTTTTTGACTTTCAAACGTATCTTAAGTGAAAAGGAGGGCGAGTGTGATGGATAGAAAAATAGTAGAAGCAAGCTATCTTGAGTATGCGCCCTCTTTGTATTTGTATGCGCTGTCACTAACAAAAAATGAAAGAAAAGCAGAACAGTTAGTTAGCGAGGCCTATTATAAGCTTCTTTGTCAAACGCATGCCCCTGATCAGTTGAAGTTTTGGTTATTACGTGTAGTTAAGACAAGTTTTATCGATCAATATCGGAAAAAACAATATCGACAGTCTGTGGATTTAGCGAGCCAACAGCTTACTTTTACTGAAAGCTTTGAAAGTCAAATCTTGCAAAAAGAACGAAATCGGCAATTGTATTTCGCCATCTTATCCTTGCCGATGCCTTATCAAGAGTTGATATTGTTGTTTTATTTCGCGGATTGTTCTACGGCTGAGTTAGCCCAGTATTTTCAGTTGACCGTCAATCAGGTGCGTGTTTACTTACATCGTGCACGCAAAAAATTAAAAGAGGTGTTACAAGATGAGTACTAAATTATTAGAGTTATTAGCAAAATACCGTCAAAACCAAGCCACACCAGAAGAAATTGCCTATATCAAAGAACGCCTTGCTGAATTTCAGGAATTACAGGATTTAGCCTTAGAAGAGGAACAAGTGGAATGGGAAAAACCAGATTTAAGTGTGGAAGATCAACAGTTTAAGCAAAAAATCAATCGACAAATCAAGAAAAATTGGTTTAAAACACTTTTGACGACGATTTGTATTTTATTAGTATTAACAGGAATCGGCTATTTCGCTTTACCAAAAATTGTCGATCAGTTTTACTATAATCCGACTGCTAAAGATGGCGATAAAGTTGCACCGTTCTCTTTATCTTTCATGGTTGCCTATGAGTTGCAGAATCCTTTTATTAGTATTAATGACATTAAAATTAATGCACTCGGCTATGGCAATTATGATGTTGAAACCACATTAGAGAAGCGCGGCGAAACAAGCTTTGATTATCCACTTCCTACTAAAATGGAAATCAGAAAAGGCGAAGTGGTTAATAATAACTATGCTATCAGGACGTCTTCTGCGTTGTTACGATTTTCAACTAAGACGAGTGAAACATTTGAGTATCTCAGAGAAAAAATGCTTAAACAATTGGCTACTTTGCCGCCTTATAGCCAAATTTATGCCTCACTTACTTTTAAACCAAGTGCGACTTTAGAACAAGTGCAAAAAATTGAGGAAGAAGAGTATACACATATTTATTGGTATGGCGTTCAACCACCAAATGATGAGACTGGACTATTAGGATTTCGCGATATTGGCACCGTGCCCTATACGTTAACTGCCGAAGATAAGGATAAAAAATATTTAGAAAAACTGAATCAAAAATATCCTTATCTGTTTATGGGAATTCAAACAAGTAATCAATATCTGGAAAATTTCCAGTATAATCGTTTTCAATCCTTGTTGCAATTCATGTTAGATAATCAAGCGCATTTTCAAAAACTCTTCCATTATGAATATTTGAATAAAGAAATCAAAGCTTATCAAAAAGAACTGCAAAATAAAGATAATTTTAAGATTAGCACTGTGTATACGGTGACTACAGTAGCTTCTTTGCAAAATATTCTCAAAAAATATCCAGACTGTTTTGCCAAGATTGAAAAGATTGAATTATACAATCAAAATATGTAAACCAAAAGCTAGACTCGTATTTGTTTACGCGTCTAGCTTTTTATTGCCTATACAATAGGAACTGCGAGATAAATTGAAACGCTATTTACAAAAATAATTGTGAATGGGCAAATATTTTGTAAATGTTAGTGCAAAATTTTGGGTAATGCTTGTGTTTACATAGATAAAGAAGATAATAAAGGCAAGAAACAGATTTTCAAAAGACTAAATGAGGTGAAAGTATGGGATTTCCAAAAGATTTTCTATGGGGTGGAGCTTTAGCGGCACATCAATTTGAAGGAGGCGTTATTGGCACGACAAAAGGGTTGAGTGTCGCTGATGTGATGATAGCCGGTGCATATGGGGTTCCTCGAGAAATTACAGATGGTGTGATTGAAGGAAAATATTATCCCAATCATGTAGGAATCGATTTTTATCATCGTTATAAAGAAGATATTGCTATGTTTGCGGATTTAGGCTTCAAGTGTTTCCGTACATCGATTGCTTGGAGCCGTATTTTTCCAAATGGGGTTGAAGAAAAACCAGATGAAGCAGGTCTACAATTTTACGATGATGTTTTTGACGAGTTATTAAAATACGGAATTGAACCAGTCATTACACTTTCTCACTTTGAAATGCCTTATCATATCGCGAAAACTTATGGTGGCTTTATGAATAGAAAGACGATCGATTTCTTTACTAAATTTGCGGAAACAGTCTTCACTCGCTATAAAGATAAAGTTAAATATTGGATGACATTTAATGAAATTAATAACCAAATGAATTATCAAAATGAAATCTTTGGCTGGACGAATTCTGGTGCACTCTTTAACAATTACGATAATCCAGAAGAAGCGATGTATATTTGTGCGCATCATACTTTAGTGGCTTCTGCGCGTGCGGTTCAAATCGGTAAACGTATCAATCCTGAGTTTCAAATTGGAAATATGATTTCGATGGTGCCTTATTATCCGTTAACTGCCCGTCCTAGTGACCAATTGTTAGCTCAACAAATGATGCATCAACGCTATTTCTTTAGTGATATTCAAGTACGCGGTCATTATCCACGTTATGCTATAAAAATGTTTGAACGCAAAGGCTTCCAAATCCAAATTACGGATGAAGATATTGCTGATTTAGCAAAAGGAACAGTGGATTACATCGGCTTTTCATACTATATGTCAAATACGGTTGATAGCACCAAACAGGGCGATGCAAGTCAAGTGTTTAACGGCGGAAGTAGCTATTCAGTGAAAAATCCATATATCAAAGAGTCTGACTGGGGTTGGGCAATTGATCCAGAAGGTTTGCGCTATGCTTTGAATGCTTTTTATGAACGCTATGAAAAACCATTATTTATTGTGGAAAATGGCTTCGGCGCAATTGATGTAAAAAATGAAGATAATACGATTCATGATGATTATCGTATTGCCTATTTAGCGAGTCATATTAAAGAAATGGAAAAAGCCATTGAAATTGATGGTGTAGAATTGATGGGCTATACACCATGGGGCTGTATTGACTGTGTATCCTTTACGACCGGTGAAATGAAAAAGCGTTATGGCTTTATTTATGTCGATCGTGATAATGAAGGCAATGGGACACTTGAACGCTTCAAGAAAGACTCTTATCCATGGTATCAACGCGTGATTGCGACCAATGGAGCAGAAGTATAAAAAGTTTGTGATAAAAGATACGGAGTTACTCGATTTTGAGGGCTGCGTATCTTTTTTAGATAGAAATCTTTTAATTGGCTTGTTACTGTTTTGCGTTCAAAGGTTTTGAAAAAATCGACCTGAAAATGAGTATGATGCGGTAATTGTTTTAAAATGGACTCACGGAAAAATCATAACTTTTGAACGCTATTGAGTAGGATATTCTTTCTAGCGAGTATGTAAACTTGATAAGATAGAACTGCTTGTGAAAAAGCACGCAATAAGTTATAATAAATGCATAAGAAACAATCTCAAGCAGAGGTTTGTTGAACTTTTGAGCGCAAGACGGCCTTCATGCGAGACGGTTATTTCTTTACTACTTTTTACAAATGCCGATGGGAATTGCTTCTCATCGGCATTTGTATGTTTATCGTAAACGTCTAGCCATGACTTTGTGTAAAGCCGTAGCAATGGTGGTATAAACGGCAATTTCGCCAATAACTGGTAAAGCAAACGGTAAGGTCCCGGCAATTAAGGCAGCTTTGACGCTCATGCCAGCAATGAATGGTAAGCATAGCCATAATGAACCAAGCACTAAATAAATCATCGCGGCACAGACGTTGGCTACAAAGATATTGATCCAAGTTTTTTGACGATTACGCAAGAAAAGAGCGGCTAGTACAGCGTAAACGAAAAAGGATGGAAGGTAGCCACCACTTGGCGTTAAGAAGGCAGCGATCCCACCATGAGCCCCAGCGAATACTGGTAAACCTAGTGCTCCTAAGGCTAAGTAAGCTAAAATGGTTGCCCCGGCCCAAGGTAAAGGTAATAAGGTACCAATCATACCCACGCCTAAGGGTTGCAAGGTTAAAGGAATCATCGGTAATGGCAAGACGATTTGAGCACAGATAATTAATAAGGCTAATAAAATAGCAGAAAAAGCTAGATAAAAAGTGCGATTTGGACTTTTCATTTGATTCACTCCTAAATTTATGATTTTGTTGTTTAATCGTTTTTGAGTATAGCATAGAGTATAAATGAACTACAACAGTTACGCTTGTGATATAAGTTATTTATGTTTGTTGTATATAGGAGTTATTTATTATATTCTCAATAAATGATTACGCTTAAAGTTTTTGAGATGTGAAGTGTGTTGGTTATTTATATTTGGTGTTTGAAGTACAGATTGAATAGCTGTTTGAATAAAGCTTTCACAAATTTAATGTTTGGGCTACGTTTGCTTGCCTATTTCTTTTTGGTATAATTAGGAAAAAAGACAGAGAAGTGGTGTTACGATGAAGAAAAATAAACGATTTATCGGACTTGTGAGTATATTAATAGCCTTAATCATTCTTGTGCCGGTGATTGGTCTATTTGTGATGACCTCTCCTGAAAAAAAGGTAGAGCAAACAACGCCGACATCCACGCATGTTAGCAAAGTTAAGCGAACAAAAAAGCCAAAGACGACTAAAACGAGTGAGACTACTCCAGATATCGTAAAAGAAGCACAACCTCAGTCAACGGTAGATACGCCTACCAATAATCAAACGACTACGACCTCAAGCACAACGACTGCGGGTCAAGGACAAAATAGTTCAGACCAAAATAGCCAAGTCACGCCAAATATGCCAAGTGCTACACCAAAATTTACTGCCCAAGAAGCAATTGCCGTGGCTCAAAGTTACTATGATCGGACTGGACTTTCACCTAGCAACATGGTTTTTGATATCCCTGATAAGAGTCAAGTTCTAGTCGGCAGCGATGGTAAGACATATTGGCATGTGATTGGGTCAGTAGATGGCAGTCCTTACATGGCTTATGATATCGCCGTTGATAATGGCATGATTCATGAAGGGGTTCTTTATGCACAAGGTCAAGGAAATTTTGTACCCGCAGAATAACTGAGACTGCGAGTTTTAGTTTTTCGTTCGCTTTTGATAAAGGGTAGCGGCATTGAAGGGAAAAGTTTTCATCATCCATTCAATGATTGGCCCATAGGAAAATGTGGCGATGACAGTACCGATGCCTAAAGGTCCACCTAGTAAAAGTGCCAGGATAAATAAAGCACCATAAACGAGTGTGAGCGACCATCCATAGCTTAAATGAAACCATTCGCTAACAGATAAAGTCAAAATATCGGAAGTTTGGTAACCGTAATTAAGTGGAATGTAAAAAGCCAATGACCAACAAATCAAAAGCGTTCCACTGATGAGATAAAAGATTTGCCAGAATAATCCTTGTGATGTCCCTAAAAAATGGTTTATCCACTTTTCTGACAAATCAATGGCTGGTCCGATACCAAAAGAAAAAAGAAATGAACCGACATGAATCAGTTTTCGATTGAGAAAGAAAAAGAGTAGGAAGATGAATCCCTCAAAATATAAAGCTGCCTGACCTAGACTTAAAGTAGTGATTTGAGATAAGGCGATTTCGAGCATAGTGACCGGATCTGATCCTAAATTCGCGCGGACAAAAAGAGCGACACCTAAGCCACAAACAAAGACAGCCGGTAGAATGAGAGAACTTTTTATGACAGCTTTCATGGTCTAACTTCCTTTCCGTTTTTTATCATTATAACAAAATTTATTGCATTTGGAAGCGATGCGCGTAGACTAAAAAGTGAGGTGATTTGATGGAAATAGAAGAATTAGTTGCAAAAGTCAATCAGTTTCGTGATGCGCGTGATTGGCGGCAATATCATAATGAAAAAGACTTAGCGATTTCGATTTCATTGGAGGCGAATGAATTACTCGAGCTATTCCAATGGCAAGATAGTACGAAGGTTGTCCAAACCAAGCAAGAACGCTTAAAAGAAGAGCTAGCAGATGTCTTAATCTATTCTCTAATGATGGCGGATAATTTGCAGTTTGATGTAGGGCAAATCATTGAAGAAAAATTAGCTAAAAATGCCCAGAAATATCCCGTCGAAAAGGCACGGGGCTCAAATAAAAAATATACTGAACTCTAAAAAAGTCCTGAACCGTTGTGTATACTGCGATTCAGGACTTTTGACTATAATGGATAGACTTCAAATGGACGTGGTGTAAAGGATGCGAATAATTCTTGATATACCAATTGGACTTGTTGATGAATAAAGGCATCCTCTAATACTTCTTTAGCATAGTACATAATTTGATATTCTACGTCAAAAGCTTGGGCCACTACTTGGGAAAGCTGTACTTGGTTACGTAGATAGAAATCGCGTCGACGTTTACGCAGAGTTGCTTCTTCTTGGTTTCTAGCGGTATTGAGTGATTCGATTTCAATTAAAATACAACGATGCTTTTCTAAAGTTGGCAATAGTTCATTGAGTAATCGACTGCCAATTCCTTGGTTACGCGCAGTTTTAACGACAGCATAGTAATCTAGCAAGTAGGCGTCGATATTTTCAGTCTTAAAGTCCGCAAAATAGGCATAAGCAAGCATTTTATCTTCTTGAAATAGTCCATAGCATTCATAGCGATGGTGGTCATAAAAATCCAAAATAATCGCTAAAGGCTTGACTTCATCTTCTGGAAAATCGGTGACTAAGTGTTGGTTATACGTATCAATAATCTCTTCTCTTGTTAGTTTGCGAATCATAAATTTCTCCTATTTTTTCATTACATTTATCCCTACCATATAACAAGTCATTTTTAAAGGCAAGTTAGAGGCTAAGTATTTGCTGCATTTTCATTTAACTGTAATAAATGTTAAAATCTTTTTAAGAGGAGGGATGAAGGTGCGAGCCATCATTTTTGATTTAGATGATACTTTATATGACCCGATGCAGCCGTTTAATCAGGCCTACCAAAAACATTTACCACAGATGGCTGCTGAGGTTTCAGTGAACCAATTTTATTTAAAGAGTCGTGCAATCAGTGATGCTTTGTTTGAAAAGCAGCAGTTAGGACAAATTGATATCAATGAGGTACGCAAAATTCGTATTATCGAGGCGGCCAAAGCTTTTGGTTATGAGGTAACGGAAGATTTGGCGATGGCGTTTCAGGATACTTATGCATATTATCAAGGGCACTTAACGCTGCTGGAGGGCTATGCGGCATTTTTTAAAAAGTGTCAAGAACGAGGCATCTTTTTAGGGGTGATTACGAATGGACCAGGTGATTTACAACGAAAAAAACTCCATAGTCTTCAGTTGGATCAGTATATTCCTGAAAAGTATTGGTTAATCTCAGGAGAAGTTGATTTAATGAAACCTCAACGCGAAATTTTTGAATATTACCAAAAAGTGCATCAGTTGGATCGAGCTATCTATGTCGGAGATTCGTTTGAAAATGATGTTATCGGGGCGAATCAGGTGAACTGGCCAGTGTATTGGTTCAATCATCGCCAGCGCCAAAAGCCAGCTAATCATGCAACTTTTAAGTATCAAGAAGTTAGTCATTTAGCGGAACTATTAACGGCTTTACAACAAGAATTAGGGATATAAAAAACAGTGTCCGCCATTTCTACATGAGAATTGGTTAGACACTGTTTTGTTTATTTATCTTTTTCAACAATAAAGCGATACGTATCCCCACATGCGCGACCATCGTATTTCATTTGGTCTAACGAGGTAATGCATTCACGAAATAGAATGAACTTTTCGATAATCAGGTAGCTCACAGGGATATTTGTGAGACGTTAAAAAAAAGAAGGCTCTTTTGCTTTTACATATTCGTTGGTTTCTTGATAGGCGATTCCATCTAGTTCGCCATCTTTATAGACGAGAATCCGCATGTTCATCATTCTTCCATAGTAGGTTTTCAGATTGTTCAAAAGTAAACTTCAAGTACGCTAGCATTTTTTTGGAAACTTTTTATTATATTAACACAAAATTTCCTAAAAGCCACTTAATTTCAAGACTTGTCTATTTACACCAGTTATTTGCCTTATTATAATAAGTATTAGAAATTATTTTTACCAAGATTAATTTTGAGGGATTAGAATGAATAAATTTAAAGAGATTTTTGCTGACTTAGAACAAAAAATTTTAAACGGCGATTATCCAGCAAATACTTTATTGCCTAGCGAAAGTCAAATGATGGAAAAATATCATGTCTCTCGGGAAACGGTACGAAAGGCGTTGAGTCTCTTGCGTAATGCGGGTTATATCCAGAAAAAGCAAGGCAAAGGCTCGATTGTTTTAGACTTACACCGCTTTGATTTTCCAATTTCAGGCTTGACGAGTTTTAAAGAATTACAAGATAAATTCAATATGGATAGTCAGACCGAGGTCATTTCGATTAAAAAAATTGCGGTTTCTCCTGATTTAAGCGAAAAGACAGGTTGGCCAGTGGCAGCAGAGGTTTGGAAATTGGTTCGTCTTCGTTTAATTAATGGCGAATCGTCTATTATTGATATTGATTATCTAGATGCGTCTATTATTCCAACACTGCCAAAAGATCGGGTGGCTGAGTCGATTTATCGTTATTTTGAAGAAGATTTAGGCCTGGAGATTTCCTATGCGCAAAAGGAAATTACGGTCGATACAGCTTCAAAAGAAATTCGCGATTTATTAAACTTAACGCTAGATGATCGTCATGTGGTTGCGGTCCGAAGTTTGGTTTACCTATACGATATGCGTTGTTTTGAATATACCGAATCCATTCATCGCCTAGACAAATTCCGCTTTGTGGACTTTGCGCGTCGGACTAAGACTCAAAAATAGGCAATTGCTGTTCTGTTTTGAAAGAAATGAAGGGATGAAGATGGCAGAACAAAAAATGAAACAAAATGCGAAAAATGCGAAGGTCAAAACCTACATGCATTGGATGATAGGGTTATTAGTTGTACTTATTGGCATTGCGGTATTATCATCCATTGTACCAGCTGATGCGCCCATTTGGTTAGGGAAAGTGGTAACAGTCACTTTGATGTTACTTACCGAAGTGATATTAGTGATGGCTTATAAGTTAGCCAAGTATTACTATCAAGGAATTTTCGATGAGAATGCGCCTCTTTTTGTACCGAAAGCAATCGGTATTGGCTTTACCATTAATCCTTATCATCGCCTAGGCAAATATATTTGGTTTGGCCTCATGCTTGCCATTTTCCTGATGATGTTGCCAGCGTTATTTTAGTTTGTTACTTGCACCAATCTGAGCTTTTGGATTGGTGTTTTTGTATGGAAAAAATGCTATAAAAACAAATCCTATATAACGTTCGTGCACGAAATTTGTATTCGCATTCAATGGTTTAATTATTCCTGCAAATATTGATAAGACAAAGCCTGTAAATTGTTCAAATTTAAAGCAAATATATTTCCAATATAACATAGTTGTGCTAAAATAATGACAGGTAAATTCGTTTTGGGGAGAGTTTATCTAAAATTTTATGTGAGGAAATAAAAAGTGAATAAGGAAAAGAGTCAATTGCAAGTACTGATTTTTTGTGCGTTAGCCATTGGTGTAAATGTTGTTTTAGGCTCAGTGGTAACCTATACGCACATGCCATTGCTCTTTTTAGACGCAATTGGCACGATTTTTGTAGCAGTTAACTTTCCATTGCGTTATGGCTTGTTAACAGGGCTTGGGACGAATGTTGTCTTAGCTGTGATTCATGGACCGCTAGCCTTGCCTTTTGGTCTAGTGAGTTTGACGATTGCTCTGGTGGCACACTTGGCATCTAGAAGCGGTTTTGGCTATAAACGAGCGATATTAACCGGAGTATTGATTGTCTTTTTCGGCTCTTTTGTAAGTGCTGCAGTGCGCCTAGTATTATATGATGGTTTTAATGGGACGAGTAGAACATTGACTGATGTGCTAGTTTTTACTTTACGAGCAGATGGTCTGAATCGCTTTGTTGCGGCTTATACTGGAGCTTTTTCAGATGGCATCATTGACAAAATATTATCTTGCTTGCTTGTTTCTTGGTTGAGTGAGTCACAAACAGTAAGACGTCTTTTTTCAAATTTAAGGGTCAGTAGATAAGCGGATAGGAACCTTCTTACCTAGAAAATGGTAGGAAGGTTTTTTGTTACAGAGAATCTATTACGTTAAATGAGTTTTCGTTCAGCTAATAAGTGTTTTGTAGACACAGATTGTTACAACTTGTAAAATCCTTTATCTGACTGTAATTAAAGATAATTTTAAGTAATGCTTATCATGAAAACTTAGCGAGGACAACATATTTACTTAACCTATGAAATCAAAATTTGTACTATCATAGTATTCATGAATCAGAGCCTATTCAGCAAATGAGTTGAATAGCGAAATCAGAGAATATTGTGAAAGGACAGATGAGATGATTCAAAAAAACTTAAAATTAATTTCCCTTACAACAGTTTTAGCAGGCTTGCTATTCTTTAGTACACCATTCAATGCAAATGCGGATGAAAAGAAAGATACGACATCCGATGAAGCCATTACAAAAAAAGCTTTATTAGTCATCAATGGTTTTGAAGAAGATGGCAAGACAAAGATTCCAACTGGTCAAGCGCGTGTGGAGTACTTAAAAGCACAAGATTACGATCCACAAAAAGTGCAAGATAAGGTAAATGAAATCTTGCTAGGCGAAGTAGAGGTTGCAAATGTGACAACTAATACCACAAGTCAAACAACTACACCTGCTGCATCAACAAATACTGCAAATACGCAAGCGCAAAGCACGACTACTTATACAGGTACTAGTTCAAGTGCCAAAGAATGGATTGCCCAAAAAGAATCAGGGGGTAGCTATACTGCACAAAATGGTCGCTACTATGGTCGTTATCAATTAGATTCTAGTTACTTAAATGGCGATTATTCACCTGAAAACCAAGAGCGTGTGGCGGATAACTATGTCGCAAATCGTTATGGTTCATGGGAAAATGCGCAACAATTCTGGTTAACACATGGCTGGTATTAAAATTGAATAAATAAAAAAGAGGTCTTTCCTAGCATGATAGGAAGACCTCTTTTTTTGCGTGCCGATGAAAGTTCACTATCTTAAGACGCGTAATAAATCATAATTGACATATACCTTATTTTTTCGTTTTGCTTGGTCTACATCTGCACCAAGCAATTCATTCTATTTGCTAAAAATCAACAAAAATTATCAAATAGATTCGTGCGTGATCCAAAGTATAAGACCTAAAATTGGCTAAAATTAGCTGATTTAAACAAAAAAGAACTGCTCGCAATGGAACAGTTCTCTTTTGTTTGTATTATAACGCGATTAATTCATCCATGTTTAATTCATCTAAAGTATGCACGGTGCGGTCTGCTTGGTCTAGTGGCTCGCCGGCTAGGATGCCGATTGCGTACATGCCACAAGCTTTGATACCCGCGATACCAGCTTGGGCGTCTTCAAATCCAATCGCTTCTTCTGGTTTGATGCCGATGCTTTCTGCAGCTTTCACGAAGATTTCTGGATCTGGTTTGCCTTTCGTTAAAGTAGCTGGATCGACAATCGCGTCAAATAAATCAATGACCCCTAATTTTTCTAAGATGAATGGGGCGTTTTTAGAAGCTGAAGCAATCGCACATGGCATGTTTTTTTCTTTCGCCTCTAATAGAAATGCTTTGACACCAGGTAATAGGTCCGCTGGTGTTAAGTTTTGTAATAATTGTACATAAGCTTCATTCTTTTCAGCGGCTAAAGCTTCTTTTTGTTCTTGCGTATATTTATCTTGTTGGTTGCCGTGAGCCAGGATGCGTTCAAGTGAATCCATGCGGCTAATTCCTTTTAATTGTTCGTTGAATTTTAAGTCGATTTCAATGCCTAATTTATCAGCAAGTGCCTTCCATGCTTCGTAGTGGTATTTGGCAGTATCAGTAATGACGCCATCTAAATCAAATACAAAACCTTTCATGATTTATCCCTCATTTTCTATATTTATTAAAGTAGACTCAGGTAAGTAGCAACCTACCTGAGTAAATGGTTAGTAGTTCACAGTAACAGCTTGGCCTTTAGGTAATTTCACTAGTTGAGAACCTACATAGCATTGACTGTCTTTATTGGCAGTCAGTGTAATTTCTTTCTTTGTTACCAATACTTGATAGTCGATACCGCGGATAGTGATGTTAAAGGCGATATCATCCCATTGTGCTGGTAAGTTTGGATTGAAGTGTAATTCGCTTAGACGGATATCCATACCAGCAAAAGTTGTTAGTGGGATGAATAAAGTCGCAGCCATTACCCCAGCGTGGATTCCCTCAGCAGTGGTTCCTCCTTGAATATCGCGGTAATCAGAATTTAGCGCTTCTTGGTAAAGTTTCCAAGCAAGGTCATTTTCACCAATCATTGCACCTAATTGCGCATGAACGATACGTGATAAAGTAGAACCGTGTGAAGTACGTGCTAAGTAATAGTCTAAGTTACGTTTCACATAATCTTCAGGCACTTGATAGTTCAAATCTTTCAGAATGTTATCAACCGTTTCTTTAGAGAAGTTATAGTAAATCATCAAACTATCCGCTTGTTTTGCAACTTTATAGCTATCAGCGGATTTGCCTTCAGCGTTTAAGATGCGGTCCATACGGTAAATGTTGCCGTATTTTTCGCGGTAATGATCCCAATCGACTTCTTCTAGTTTGAAGTAATCTTGGTATTGAGCGATGATACCGTTTTGATCAATTTCAAGAGCTAGTTGATGACGGATTTCTCCCATATGTGCAATTAATTCATCGTTTACCCCTGTTTTTGCTTGAACATTTGCAAAAATTTCAGCTGGTAATTGTTTTTGAAGGCTAGCGATTTGTTCGAATAACCAAACAACCATCATATTGGTGTATGCATTGTTCTTCAAGCCGCCTTTTTCAGCATTTGGATAAGATTCGTGGAATTCATCTGGTCCCATCACACCTTCAATGGAGTAGCGATTTAAGCTCTCATCCCAAACAGAGATACTTTCCCAGAAGTGGGCGATTTCTAACATTAATTCTAGACCATATTTTTCCATAAAGTCTAAATCTTGGGTATTGTTGAAATATTGCCATACGTTATAAGCAATTGCCAATGATACGTGACGTTGGCGACGGCTGTGGTCTTCTTTCCATTCACCGCTGATTGGGTTTAAGTGTAAGAATTGTGACTGTTCATCGCCATAAAGACCTGCTTGCCAAGGGAACATCGCACCTTGATAGCCTTCTTTTTGGGCATCTTTTTTCGCAGCAGCCAAACGACGATAACGATACATTAATAGTTCGCGCGCTGTTTCAGGGAAGTGGACGATATAGAATGGTAAAATGAATAATTCATCCCAAAAAATATGACCACGATAAGCTTCCCCATGTAAACCGCGGGCAGTCACAGAAGCATCTAACCCTTTATTTCCATTTGGACTAGCTGAAGCCAAGATATGGAAAGTATGAAGATTAAGCATGCGTTGAGACATATAGTCACCATGGATGGTAATTGCGGCTTTGTCCCATAGTTTTTGCCAAGCTTGAGCAGATTTTTCGTAAGCTTCTTCAAAAGTATCAAAGCTTAATACGTCTAAATCAATAGTTGTGATTGCTTCTTCTGGACGATCTTGATAGACAGCCACGGCTTTAGTGAAGGTATAAGTTTGACCTTCGTTAGCGGCAATCACTAGTTTTTGAAAGACTTTTTGTTCTGTTGTTTCATTGACTAAGTTTGTTAAGTCTTCATCACTGGTTAATTGTGTTGATTGTGTGATGGTGATTTGTGATTGTTTGGTTTTAGCTACTAAGGCCGCGTTGTTTGCTTTTGCTTGAGTGTTTACGACATCTAAGTGTTCACGGTTTAAGCTACGGTATCTTGCTACGTTATAGTTATAGACGCTACCATCGATTTCACTAACAAAAGTGACTTCACCGCTAAAGTTTAATGGCGTAAAGCTAAAACGTACATAGTATTCATGGACATTTTCCATGCTTGCAATTTTTTCAGTTGTGCATGCGATTTGTTTGTCGCCGACGGATAGAATGGCTTTAGCTGTAAATAATCCAGTTTTTAAGTTTAATTGACGTTTGAAATAAGTAACATTTTCTTCGGTGATTGCTACCTTTTGTCCGTCAACGATTAAGTACATTTTTTGTGCATTTGGCGCATTTACGAAATCTTCATTGACCACATCATGACCGCTAACCTTTGAAGTAGCTGCATCGTATAGACTAGCTAAATAAGTAGCTGGGTAAGTGTCATCAGAAATTTCCATCTCAGGGGTTGTACCACGTAATCCCATAAAACCATTACCCACTGTTAATAATGATTCGATGGAGTATTCGTCTTTACCTGGTGTGAATCCATAGTAGGCAAGTTGGAAAAGATTGTCTTTTGCTTTTGCTTCAAAGTTTTCTGCATTGCTAAAGACAAAAGGTACATTATAAGTTTCACTAATCCATTGAGCGATAGGCATGATTCCAAAGTTAGTAGGGACTAAGTATTCGTCACAACCAGTCACATAACCACCTTCAAAGTCAGCAGCTTCTAAAATTGTTTTTAACGCATCTAGATTTTCTGCCAAGTTATCAATGGTGTGAACTTGGTTATCTGGTAGAGTAATTGTTGCTTTGTGGCCATCCATTAAGATTGCTACGAGTTTCATAAAAGGTCCTCCTGCTTATTGTGCTTTTTGTAGATTAAACTACTTTTCTTCCTGTATATACAAGATGATTATAAATGATTTTGCTTGGATAGACAAGTAAAAATCTTCAAAGTTTGTCAATTTTAGAAACCGTTACCTTTGCTTATATTCCAAATGATGAAAGTATGATTGCTAAATAGAATACGTATAAAGTTAATGTAAAGTGGGCTATACAAGTTAAACGTAAAAGACAAAATAAAAAAGCATCCGAAAATATCGGTATGCTTGAAGTGACAATCGAGTCTAAATGAAGGTTGTTATATAGATTCAGTGTAACTTTTCTTTGGCTACTTGTTGTCAGGATTTTTTTTGAAACGTAATATCAGATTCAAAAGGATTAGCGATTTTAGAGGAAGAGATGATACTGCCATTTTTCGTTTTGTAACTGAGATATTCAACACCAGCATATTGTTTAGGAATGGCTAGGGATATTGAGTTAGCTACTTTACGAGAAACGACTGGAATCATATTATCTATTCCTCTTACACGATTATATTTGTATAATTCGATTACACTATACTACTAAAAAAACTGCAAATATCCTAGTGACATTTGCAGTTTCTATCTTATAAGCCAATATATGGGGCAGGGTTCACGAATCCACGCCAGTTTGGAGTTGTTGCAATACCAAAGTGGAGATGCACACCAGTAGAATTACCAGTTGTTCCCATGAGACCAATTGTTTGGCCTGCGCTGACAGAACCACCACCGACGACGATACTGCTTAAGTGTAGATAATAAGAGTAGTAACCATCGCCATGATTGATGATGATATAGTTCCCTGCAGATGGGTCGTACCCACTGCTTGCGATACTCCCGCTTCTAGAGGCAAAGACTGGGGTACCATAGCTTCCAGTCAAGTCAATCCCGTCATGTTGGTTTCCAGAAAAACCAGTAGGATCTTGTCGAGGACCAAAGCCACTAGAAACATTTAAAGATGCTAGTGGCGCATTCCAACCACTACTTACAGCAGGCATACTTTGAGGTATGCTAACAGTAGTATTAGTCGTTGAGTTGCTTTGGAAGGCAGCTTCCTGTTGGGCACGAGAAGCTGCTTCTTGTTGGGCTTTTAATTTTTCAGCTGCTTCTTGTTTAGCTTTTTCGGCCGCTTCTTTTTGTTTGATAAATTCATCTTTTTTGGCTTGTTCATTTGCTAAAGATGCGTTTAATTCGTTTTGTTTTACATTTAATTCTAGTTTTGCATTGACTAATTGTTCATTGGTCTTTTGTAAATCGGCAATACTATCATTAATTGTTTGTAAGTTTTGTTCAGCTTGCTCTTTGGTTTTTTGCAATTCTTTTTGATCGGCTTCTTGTTGGGCCAATAGATTTTGGTTGGCTTGGACAAAGGTAAAGATTGCAAATGATTTATTGACCAAATCACCGATAGACTTTGCTTCTAATAAAGCAGAAAGCATGGTGTCGCTCTTTTGATTTAATTGCGTACTGCGTGCCAAATCTCGAATCTTTTCGCTACGTTTTTCGATCTTTTCTTGTAACTCAACTGATTTTTTCGTAAGTTCATTGACTTTGATTTCAGCTTCATTCTTTTGTGCTAAAGTTTCATCGTATTTTGTTTGATACTTATTGATATTTTTATTTAATTGTTCGACTTCTTGGGCTAATTTCTTTTGATCAGCCTGCAAGTTTTCGATTTTTTTCGTTTGGTTTTGAATATTTTCATCGATGGTCTCCGCTAAAGCTAGAGGAGTCACGAAAAAGTTTAAGATTAGTAAACCACTTAATAGTAGCTTCTTCTTCATAATAATAAACTCCAATCTGATAATTGCTAAATCAACTATAAAATAATTGGACGGTAAAAGCAAGTTAAGTCTATGTTACAAAAATGAATCGTATTTTTGTTGAAATAAATAAACTTCATTTACTGGTCTCAAACCTACAACCAGAGACTGATTTTTCGTGTGGTATTCCGATTTTCCTACAGTTTCTACTAGGGGTATAGTATAATATAACTGTTGATTGACATTGAAATAATCAGAAATATGATTGTCATTTTTATTAGATTAGGGGTGTATGAAATGAATGAAGTAGCAAACAGAATCAAAAAAATACGGAAATGGAATATGGTGGCTTTAGTATTGACAGCTATTGGTGCAGTTGTTAGTTTAGTAACCTTGCCTAGTAGTCTATTTCCCAAACGCGAAAATTTTGAAATCTTAGGAAAAAAGGGAATTGAATTATACAATCAAGTGAGTAGTACCTCATACAAAGTTGCGATTATCTTTGGTGTCGTGATGACGGTATTATTTGTGGTTTTATATTTTATAGCTTCTCGTCAATTGAGCCAAGATAAAGTTCCAAGCAAGCTAATCTATTTTGCTAGTCTAGGATATTTTGTCTTGAATTTGGTTATTGGTACATTTTTAAAAGGTGCGACGAGTGCAAATGAATTATCTAGTCAGCTAGGTTCAATTGGTGTGGTCGTTATAGTTGTTAGTATGATTGCGCCATTGCTGTTATATATTCCGCAAATTATGTGTTTAGTGCATATCTTTGCCATTGAAAAAATTGAAGAAAAAGCATAAAGTGAGGGAATTTGAGTGAGAAGATTAAAACGTAAGACACAACTCCGCATGACATTGGTTTTTTCTATTGTGTGTATGGTTGCTATTATCGGGGTAGTTTGGGCTACTTTGAATGGTTCGAAAAAAGAGGAACAAAAAGGCGATTATCAAGTCGTCAAAATTGAAAAGGCCGCCCCGCTATTATTTAACGGTGTCGCTCAACCAAAAGAAAGTCAGACTTTTACTTTAGATCCTAATCCTACATTAGGTACGATTGAAACCATTAATGTACAAAATAATCAACATGTGAAAGCTGGAGATGTGTTAGCAACTTACAAAAATCAAACCATTGAAGAACAAGTAAGTCAGCAAGAACAAGCTTTAAATAAATTAAATTTGGCTGTATCTAATGCGCAAAGTGGTTATAATAGCGCGGTTAATAAGAAAAATCAATTGGCTGATCAATATAATCAATTGAATAAATCTGTACAGGACTTGCAAGCGGTCAATGATCCATCAGTATCCAAAGTAGTTGAACAAATGGCTCAAATCAAAGAAGCTTATGATGCGGCTGGTGATGCAGTGACGAAAGCTAAACAAGGGGTAGATAGTGCAAATCTAGAATATAGTGATGCGCAAAAAGCCATTGCCCAATTAAAAGAGAAAGTGAATACCAAGGTGACTGCGCCGTTTGATGGTATTGTTTATGTAAATCAAAATGGTAAAACACAAGCGAATGTGCCATATGCGACTTTAGTTTCACCAAGTACTGTGGTTCAAGCAAGTGTAACAGAATATGACTATAATAAATTAAAACAAGGACAAAAAGTGGAAGTCATGCCAGCCAATGATGAACGCAAAATTGCAGGAACGATTACGAATATTTCGTCTTTACCTGAATCAGCAAGTGCCAAACCATCCTTGAGTGCAGCGGTCTCAGGGGGAAATAGTAATAGTAGTTCTACTTCCAGTTATGCTTTCACTGTAGAAACAGCCGAAGAAATTCATAATGGTTTTAGTGTGCAAGTGGCAATTCATTTTAATCAAATAACTGTGCCAAAAGAAGTCGTGGTTGCGCGCGATGGTAAGCAATATGTGTATACCTATAAAGATGGCAAAGCACATTTAACCGAAGTAACCGTCAAAGATCAAGGGGCCAATTACTTAGTTGAAAAAGGATTAGCGATGGGGGATAAATACATTCTTAATCCTGATAAGAAATTAAAAGATAATCAGGAAGTGGCGGTGTTTGAATGATAGATTTAATTCATATCAACAAATACTATAAAAATGATGAAGAATCCTTACATGTTCTAAAAGATGTGAACTTGCATATTGCACAAGGAGAAATGGTCGCTGTCATGGGTCCGTCTGGTTCAGGGAAATCGACGTTGATTAATTTATTGGGATTTATTGACCGAAAATTTGAAGGAACGTATCTATTTGAAGGTGAATCTTTAGTTGGGACGAATGATGACCGATTATCAAAAGTGCGCAATCAAACGGTGGGCTTTGTCTTTCAAAATTTTAGCCTAATTGAAAATAATACCGTTTATGAAAATGTCGAATTACCGCTACTTTATGGAGGATATAATTTTTCACAGACCAAAGAAAAAGTGATGGCTGCTTTAAAACGAGTTGGCTTAGAAGGTAAGGAAGATAAATATCCGAAACAACTATCCGGTGGTCAACAACAGAGGGTCGCCATTGCTAGATCGATTATTAATAATCCAAAATTTATTATTGCCGATGAACCAACTGGCGCACTGGATACGCATACCTCTTCGGAAATTATGGAATTATTTGCGGAATTAAATGAAAAAGACGGTGCGACCATTATTTTGGTTACCCATGATCCAGAAGTTGTCCCTTATTGCCATCGTTTAATTAAAATTCGCGATGGGGCAATTATTGCAGATGAGGCGGTGAAATCATGAACTTTTATGTGAATTTTCGTTCGGCCTTTAAAGCAATCAATAATAATCGTAAACGTAGCATTCTAACGATGATTGGGATTATTATCGGGGTTAGTGCGGTGATTGCGATTTTGGCAATAGGTCGTAGCTATGAGCGTCAAACCATTGAAAGTCTAACTAAGAGTGATAATGGCAAAATTCAAGCTCAAATCTTATTCAATCCAAATGATAATTCTTTTTATGAAACTAATCGACCAGCTTTTCAAAATAGTGATTTAGAACTTGTACGTCGTATTTCAGGGGTAGAAAGTGCAGAATTTGAAAAACAAGAATCTAACAGTATTAGTTTTAGTGCTTTGGTAAAAAATAAAAACCAATCCGTTGAAGCTAAATTAGTAAAACAAACCAACAGTGAACTTCTTGTGGGGCGTAATCTATCCAAAGTGGATAATTTGAATCGCACTCGAGTCGCTGTTATCAATGAAGAATTGGCTAAGGATTTATATGGCACATCAGAAAATGCATTAAATCGTGGGATATTAATTTCCGGCCAAAACTATGCCATTGTCGGTGTGTATCGTGGGATGGAGATGAGTGAGGAACAAGCGCAAATAGCCAGTATGTTTGGCGAGATGAGCAGTTATCAAGCGCAAATTCCTAAAAAAGCTTACGATTATTATTTAATAAAGAGCGATGAAGCTAGCTATAGTATTGTCGTCACCATGAAAAAAGGGACGCGACCTGATGAAGTGACTAATAAGGTGTTAGATAAACTGAAAAAATCAGGTAGTATGCGTCAACAAGGTACTTATCGTTCTTTTGATACTGCCATTTTGAGTAAAGGTATCGGGAAAGTGTTAAGTACGATTACTTACTTTATTACTGCCGTGGCTGGTATTTCGCTGTTTATCGCGGGTGTTGGCGTGATGAATATGATGTATATTTCGGTTTCTGAACGGACCAAAGAAATAGGGATTCGTCGAGCACTGGGCGCTACCCAACGTTCTATTATGATTCAGTTCTTAATCGAGGGTGTTTTACTGACTTTTACAGGGGGCGTGATTGGTTACTTTATCGGGATGATTTTGGCTTATGGCATTGGATCTTTGATGAAGATACATGTTACGGTTGATTTGTTTACAATTGTCGTGGCAGTCGGAGTGTCTACGCTGATTGGTTTAATCTTCTCAGTCATGCCAGCAAGAGAAGCCGCTAAAAAAGATTTAATTGATATTTTACGTTAATGAATAAAACACCGCAGTAAGGAAATTCGTCCTTACGCGGTTTTTTTTTACCCAGACTATGAGAAGAGGTGGTTAGCTAACGGAGATTTTATGAAGTAGTACGTTTATCTAACCATACTAACCAAACGTTTGACAAAAACGGTTAGTATGAGTAGAATGTGGTTAGCATGGTGAGAAGGTGATAATATGATATTCAAGGAAAGCGAAAATATAGAATTGAAATCGGTTGTGGTTGATGATATTAAAAAAGAAATTATTTCATTTGCGAACAGTACAGGCGGTAAGCTGTATATAGGTGTGCTCGATGATGGAACGGTCATTGGTGTTGATTATCCAGATGAAGTTGCGCTACAAGTGAGTAATATGATACGCGATGCTATAAAACCTGATTTGACGATGTTTTTGCACTATGAGACATTAAATATAGAGAATAAGCAAGTGGTTGTCATCGATGTTCAACGTGGCACCAATCGTCCGTACTATATTGCGAAAAAAGGAATACGTCCAGAAGGGGTTTATATTAGACAAGGCTTTTCTTCGGCACCTGCTAGTCAGTCGCTTATTCGGCAAATGATTAAGGAAACGGATGGGGACTATTTTGAAAATAGTCGATCTATAGAGCAAAATTTAAGTTTTGATACTGCTAAAAAACACTTTGCCAAAAAAAAATTGCCTTTGGAAGAAGCACAGATGAAAACTTTAGGAATCTTGAATTATGCGGGATTATATACCAACCTTGGTCTATTATTATCCGATCAATGTATACATACGATAAAAATTGCCTCTTTTGAAGGAGAGAATCAAGAGCAGTTTAGAGATCGTAAAGAGATTTCAGGTTCTTTATTTGAACAAATGGAAACAGCTTATGAATATATTGATTTTCGCAACCAACGACATTCTTCGTTTGATTCTTTATATCGTGTTGATCAAAGAGATTATCCAGAAATAGCCATACGAGAAGCTTTGCTAAATTTATTGGTTCATCGGGAATACGCTTATCGTGCTAGCAGTTTAATCAGTATATACGCAGATCGAATAGAATTTATTTCTATGGGTGGTTTGCCAAATGGGATAACTTTGGATGATGTGATGATGGGTATATCCGTTTGCCGCAATGAAAAATTAGCCAATATTTTTTATCGCCTAGAGTTAATTGAATCTTATGGAACGGGTATTCAAAAAATCATGAATGCTTATTCCGAAACTGGTAAAGAACCTAAAATTACCCTTTCTGATCATGTGTTTAAAATCATTCTGCCAAATATCAATCATATATCGGATTCTATTACTCAGCAAACAGTTAAAAACTCTCAAGAAGCAGAAATATTGTTATTAGGGAAAGAACAAAAAACATTCACTCGTAAAGATGTTCAAAATCGGTTAGGGGTTAGTCAAACTACTTCAGGTAGATTGTTAAAGAAAAGTGTAGCAGAGGGTTTGATCATACAGGAAGGAAAAGGACGTTATATCCATTATCGATTATCCGAATAAAAAAATAGACGCATTACCTCAAATAATGCGTCTATTTTAGTGCGGTTAATTTTCTTCGTCTATCTTTGCGCCTCTTAGGTACCAAATAGCAGTTTTGAGAAGAATAAAAAGAAGTATGATGGTAGCGCTGAATAAAAAAATATCTGAATCACTACCTTTATAATAATGTTCAAAAGTTGTAAGCAGTAAAAAGAAAACAAACATTCTGCTGCCGATACCACTAAACCAAACTTTCCAGAAAAAATACTTTAAACCATGTTTCATTTTGGACACACACCTTTCATTCAGCTGAGCGTTCATTCGTGTAAAAATCGTGCATGTAAGTTAATTAACCTGATGAATTTGTTGACTGTCAATCATAGGGTAGTTAAAAAGCGTGTGACTTTGCAAATCAACTTTTGACATGGACACGCAATTGATTTGATTATTGCGGTAGGTTTTATAGTAATAATTACCACTTTCAGGATGTCCACAAGAAGCATACATCGTTAAGTCATGGGTTCCTCGTGGTGAAGTGGTTACGCCTTCAACAAAAGCCACCGAATCTAAAATATGGAAAAATTGAGTGATATTGCTAATTTCATCTTTTTCGCTGATAGAATGTTCATTTACAAATGCAGCTTTGATGAAACGAGAAGCCGGGGACCAATCACCAGGTAAACCAATCGCGCCAAACCCTTCGCCAAATGGAGGCATATCAAAAGGTTGGGTGGCAGGTTGTTTGTCACTCAGGTTAGCATAGTGGGCTAGGTTCATCAAATGATAATCAATGCTTGGACTATTGGTTAAGACATTGGCTGGATTGTCGGTAATTTTGACTTTTCCTTGAATCACTTCAATTACAGCAGCTTGTTTTTTATCCGCAACGAACCAGTGCAAGGT
>DWVH01000053.1 GCA_019120335.1 Candidatus Enterococcus stercoripullorum | reverse complement strand
AGTGGATTTTCAATTTGCGTATTCGCAACTGTTAACTCTTTATCTTGACCAGCGTAAGTCAATTCAAATGGTACAGGATTAGCAAGTGTCACTACACCCGCAGGCGCTGAAACTTCCACTAATTCATAGCTTCCAAGATATAAAGCTGGACTTTGAACTTGACCTTGTGCATTAGTGGTTAAGACTAAATCTTGACCGTCTGCTTGTACATATTGTCCTTGTTTTAAACGTACCGTACCATCATTAGTAACCACATCAGCTTTGGCACGGACTTTAAATTGTACGCCAGCAATCGCTTGCTGGTTAAAACTAAATTTAGTAATTTCTCCGTAAGGCGTTTGTTCTTTGCGTACACCAACAGCACTTTCAGCGGTCTTATGAATTGTAACTTTCCCTTTTTGGTTTAGGTTGGACATCTTGATTTCAACGACTGTTTCATTTGAACCAGAATCCACGCTAAACACAATCGGTTTAGTATTACGCACATAACCTTCAGGGGCTTTGACTTCATGTAATTCATAACGGTCAATACCGTATAATAAAGGTTCGCTAGTCACTAAATAGCCTTTACTATTTGTAGTAAGTATTTCAGATTTTTCATCCGTGTTTGGTATCGTGAATTTCAAGAATTTTTTAGTGGTGCGGTCATAGATTTTAAATTGTGCTTGCGAACGAGCAATAGCCTTTCCAGTTTCGCTATCAACTTTTACAACCTTGATTTTGTTCTCAATCACTTTATCTTCTAAAAGATAAGTGTGTGTTTGACCTTGTGTTGTGATTTCCACATCAAAAGGATCAATCAAGCGATAGCCTAACTTCCCACGACTTTCTGTTACTTGATACTTGTCAAATGGTAAGTTATTAATTTCAAAGTAACCTTCCGCATTTGTGACTGCCGTATACACTTTGCCAGTTGTATAAGACGTTGCACTAATTTCAATCCCTTGTAAAGGATTTTTAATATTCTTATTGCCAGTAAAAAGGTCAATAAAACGGTCAATTAAAGATTTGTCCCCAAATTTATAACCTTTGATAGAACCTTTAATCACCTTATCTGTCACTGTCTTACTAGCAACGGCAACTTCTACGTCTTGACCTTGATATTCGAGCGTTACAGGCACTTTATCCGTATTTAGCTGATAACCTTTAGGCTCTTGTAATTCTTGTAAGTAGTAATTCCCTAAATCAAGATTATCAATGGTTGCTTGTACTTTGCCTTCATGGTTATGTAAAGCAACTTCAGTAACCTTTTCTCCATTTTCTTTGAATAACCCATAAACAGCACCATCTAAAGTCGCTTTTCCTTGTGCTTTATTTCCTGTTTCTGCGTCATTTTTCACAATGGTTAAGCGTGTTTTTTGGTGCTTGTTAGTAAACTCAACTGTTTTTGTTTGATTGGCTTCAATCGTGATTTCTTTGACAAGATTATCACGAACCAAGCCTTTAGGTGCTTGTGTTTCTTTAATAGAAAGGACTGTACCATGTTGCCATTCACCTTCTACCTCACCATTCGGACCAGTAGTTAGCGACTTTTTAGAACCATCAGCTTTATTCGTTACTTCAAAAACTGCACCTTCAACAGCTTGCCCTTTTTCGTCTTTTTTAACAATTTTTCCTTTACCATTTCTTAGGACGTTGATATTGACTCTAGCAAATACTGGATCTCCTACACGAGCTGAAATCACATCTTGTAAATAAGGGTGTTGATAAACTAAAGTAGCACCTTTATAACTATCTGGAATATTATAGTTAAAAGTAACTCTTCCCGTTTCACTATCCTTATTCGCTGTAATGGTAAGATTGTTTCCGTTTTTTGAAACTGAAATTCCTTTACTTCCAAAAACATTGTAATTTCTTAAACTACCATTTGAATCTGTTAATGTAATACTTTCTCCAATTTTAATTGTATAAGTTTGATTATCAAACGATGGATGAACAAAAAAAGTATTCACTTCAGCCAATACACGTGCCTTAAAGGCGTTGTATTCAGCCATACTACAGCCACCACCAGAAATAGCTGTTGGTCCATGACCGGTAACCGTTTCGCCAATATACATTTCAGTGTAAAAGGCATTTTTGATACTTGGCTGTTTCTCATATCCATAATAAGCAATTAAACTTGCTCGTTTCATCACTTCACGATTATCTTCAACACGAGTAAACCCTCCATTGGCGTCCCAATCAAGCGGTACAGTTGGCTCGATACACCACAATACTCTACCGTCACTATCACGCTTCATATACCAACCTAACTCATTTTGTCCTCGACGAGTTACAGCGATATAACGTGAACCAGAGTTACGATCTACCCAGATTGTATTAGCAACTGCTCGACGCATACGACGCACGCCTTGCGCTTCTTTTAAGATTTGAAGCGCTTGGTCAATAGCAACCGTTTCACGATAACTTGAACCTGTTGTAGATTGTAAAATGCCATTTTTATAAGTAAAACCAATCGCATTTAACTGTTCTTCTACACTCGGTTTTACCGTTTCTTTAGGGGCTTCTACAACTGCTTCAGTAACATTAGGTGCATTAGCATTTTCTGTCGTGCCAATGGCTTCTGAAACGTTGTTTTGATTATTCTCTACACTTGGTTGTGTTGGTTGTTCTTCTGTACTTGTCGTTGTTGGCTCAACAATCTTGTTTTCAGCAACTTCACTACTCGTTGTCGCTTCAACTGCTGGTTGTGTGTTTTCGTCCGCTAAAACATTTAACGGCAAACTAGCACTTACCATCATTGTCACAGCCAAAATAGACAAGACTTTGCGCATTTTTTCAAACATACAACTTCTCCTTTGTTTTTTGTGTAAATAAATAAGACTACCCGCTAAGAGTAGTCTTTGTCAGAAATATTCCCTCTAAACATAAAATGTCCAATCATAAAGTTCACATGGAGAACGACATAACTTCATTTGTTTTCACCTCACAATTTTAAGGTATGAAAAAAACAGCCTCGAAAGACTGTTTTTATGGCTATTTAATATAAATCAATTGAATATTTTTCCGAACCATCAGAATAAAAAATAGTAATTATATTCCATCCTTTTAATGGATTATCATCATTCATTTGGCTTTCTCCCACTCTATTTTTAGCCCAAACATTCGCCTCTGTACCATCACTCCAAATTTTTCCAGTATTTCCAATATAACCACTTACAATCGTTGGTGTTGCAGGCTTACTTGGTTGTGTTGGCTGGGTTTGTGTATTGACCCCACCGTTATTGCTCGGTTGCGTTGGTTGACTTGGTTGTGTTTGCGTATTGCCACCACCATTATTGCTTGGTTGACTCGGTTGCGCTTGTGTGTTTCCACCTCCATTATTTGATGGTGTAGCTTGATTGTTACTTTGCGCTGGTTGCGTTGCTTTTGGTGTGACAATCTCAATTTTACCATCACCTGTCGCTTTGTACTCTGTACCATCAGATGATTTTACTACAAATGAACCGTCCGCTTGTTTCTCAACCTTTCCACCGACTTCTTTCGCTTTTGCTTCAGCTTCAGATTTTGCTTTTTCTTCTTTAGCTTTTTCATCCGCCTTGACTTTATCTTCAATCGCTTTTAAGGCTTTGTCAAACGTCTTTTTGATGGTTGTATTCTTAATGGCACCAACTTCTTTTTTCGCATTTTCCAGCGTTTCTTTATTGGCTTTATCCGTTACTTTATCTTTGTTATAAAGTTCCGATACAGCCTTTGTTGCTTTTTCTACTTGATTAACTTGTGCTTCTGCGGACTCAATTCCTTTATTTAAGGCTTGTTCAAAAGGTTGTTTATCCGTCGCATTTTTGGTATAGCTAGATTGTTTTGCCTTCTCTACATCAGCTTTCTTGACTGTCGCTTTAATTGGCTGATCCGTTGTTTTATCTCCTACTAAATAAGGTTTTTCAAATAGTTGATTGACGGCAAATTGTTTCTTTGCTTTAGTTGATAAAACTTTAAAATCAGCTTTTAATGTTTTTTGCCCCTCATCTAAACTTGTTTTCTTAAAAGCAAAATCCCCTGTATCAGATTCTTTTAATTCTGCATACACTTTGATTAGTTTTGCGAATTTCTCTTGATAATCCTCAATTGATTTTTCTAAATCTTTTAGGGCTTGCTTTGTAAAAGTAGCTTTCAAGAATGTTTTTTTGTTATCTGTATAGGCTTGATTGATTTTAGTTTGTAGTTCTTTTAAAGTTTTCGTTTCTTTATCAACGCTTGACGCTACACTTTCCACTTTTGCTTGATAGGCTTGTTGTTGTGTATAGTTTGTCACACCATAAACCACACCACCTAGACCTAAAGCGCCTAAAACCATGCCACTAGCTACCATGATTTTCGTTTTTTGATTTAATTCTTGCCATTTTTTCATTTCTTTTCCTCATTTCGTTTTATTATTATTATTTTAGAATCTTCATTTTTGTTTTTTATTTCAATTTTATTATAAGTGATAAAACACTTATCTATCAACTATTTCTTTAATAATTAAGTTGCTTTAACAATTGTTGAATAGGTATATCCGCCAATTGTTTCTAAATAGAATTTTGCGTGATACACACTATGTTGATAAAGATAATCAAAACGTATCTCATTTTCATAAGTTTCCATATTCCCAACTTCTTCAAATTTTGCGATTTCACCATTTTTAAAGTAAATCATTACCACATTATTCATATTCTTACGCACCTCTCCTCGTATTAGTAAGCCTTTAAAATACATTGATAATGCATATACAATTACAATCAAAAAAGCTATGCTACCTAAATAATCTATCATCTTGACTAACACCTCTTAACTAATCAACCACACAAGCAAGTGATAACTCGCATAGATTACACTAGCAGACACAATAAGTACACTTGCTATTCCTGCAAGCCCTACACTTAAATACATGATGTTTATATCTACTTTTTTCATTTTATCTTTGCACCTCTAGAAGAAAAAATAATACATTACATACACAAGCGAACATGTTACAATATAATAAAATATCATTTCTTTCAACACTGATTTTACGGTCATTTCATAATGTTCAGATTTTGAATGTATGTATTTTAATTTTGTTTCATAATTATAACCCGACCAAAATCCTACTATACCAAGTATGAACAAAAATACTACAAATGCTATCATATTCATCACCAACCATTCTTATATTAAGGAGTATTTTCCATGTCAGATTTTTTCGGTCTTTTTCCTATTTTTCAACTTTCTTTTCGACTTAAGGAATTCTTCATGTATTTATTTTTAATCACACCAATCTTATATCTAACCTTTCTTTTTGGTGGACCTTCTATCCTTGAATTGTGGAGTTATCGATATATCCATAAACAATCAGAACCTAAAACATTTGTGTTACATAAAATTGTTCATTACAGAAAATACATTTTGTTGCTTTTCCGAATATTATCAAATAGTTTCTTATTTACATTTATACTAGGCTTATTTTTCTTATTAATGGAAAGTATTCGTATTTTACCTTCTGAACAAGAATATTCAACCAAAATTGCCTTTATTGGCATATGGCATTGTATTGTCTATTATTGTTTGGCAATTGTCAACCAATTACTCTATTTACTGTCATTTGTCAATCAAAATTGTCAATTTTCTAAATGCTTTTTGATACAGCAGGAATTAACAACTCGTCGCTATTTATGGTTTAAACTTGTAGCGTTATTCATATTGCCAATAGCACTAGCAACTTTTGATTATCCTTTTATTACAAACAATACAATTATTGCCCTTATTCTTATTGTTGCTTCTTGGTTTTATTCCTTTTTTTCTTATGCAAAATGTACAAAAAACGCCCCAGACAAAAAGAAGCAATAAAACTCAAGCACCCCCAATCCACCCATTTTGCTGTCATACCATCGGCATATTTTGATTGATAAAAGGGTAACAAGTTAAACACTACAATGATTGTTCTGATAAACGCAAGAAACCAAAAAAGAAGATGTTCTTTCATAGAATCCATATACAAGTACGTCACATCTATTGCTTTTTTCGGGTTTACCTTTCTATAAAAATCTGGCAGAAGAAAATATATAAAAACAATCAAAATGTTTAAGATAAGAAACAAATTCATTTCCATCACCGCCTTTACTATGCACTACCAAAGCATTTGTTCTTCATAATCTTCTGTTTCAAAGTTGTAGTGCATAAGTGATAATGGGATAGCTTTTTTTTGGCAACATACAATCACTTCTGCCAATACAGGAGATAACCCCGTCACATATACTTCTAAACGTTCAGATATTTTCATCGTTTCGATTCTTTTCGTAATCTTCTTTCTTAAATAATCGTAATCAAAGACATTCTTTATTTCTTCATCAATGATATACATATCTACTGGCATCTTATGCCTACCTCTAATCAAGCCAATTTTTGTTGCCATAGCTTCACCTCTATTTCCTCTGAATTTTATTTTCGAAAATAGCTTTCATTTTATTTGCTATATTGTATAAATTGATATCTTCTTTTTTTGTATCAGTTAAGCAAACGCCAAATTTTTGTATGAAATAGATGTATTCTAAATAAAACTCTTGGTAGTAAAATTCATAATGCAGAAAAATTAATTTTGCGATTTCTCTATCAGTCAACCATGTTTCACTTACAAGATTTTTAAATGTGATAATTAATCGTTCTATATCCCGCCCATCTAAATACAGATTTAACGGAAACCAATCATACCATGAACCAACTTCTGCAAGTTGTTCATCATAAATCTTTCCAAATTGCCAAACAGTTTGTACATTTCTAGGCAAAGCTAAGTACAGCTTTGTTCCATCTTTGCGAACCCCTAGAAAATAAAAATGAATCTGTTGTTTTGTTTCCAACATTCGCAACTCTTTTCTCACTTTTACACCACCTTTCTTATAACTAAAAAGAAGCAAGAGTATTTCCCTTGCTTCTTAATCAAAATAAATTATGAGGACATTCGCATTCGGAATAGACCATGTTTTATAATCTGCCAACGTATTTTGTCCAATTTTCTTATAGTCAATATATTTATGCAAACTAGGAGAAAAACTACCAAAATACTCTATCCGACACATTTCTTCACCGAGTGATTCATCATCCCATGCGTTGAGAACCATCATTTCTTCTAAATGGCTAGTTAATTCCTCTATCGTCCAATTCATATCACGCATGATATGATCCTTCAATGCATAAATAGCAGGAATTTCTTTCAACTTTTCAATATTTGCATTCAAAACAATCACCTACTATCTATCGCTCAATACAGACAAATGCTTTATCATTAGCAAACAATACGTCATTTTCTAATACCCATTCTTTACCCATCTTTTCATAATCAATAAACCAATTAAGCTCCTCTGGCACATCGTAATAACCTTCATCACATAATGCCATACCTAACGTTTCTTCATCTTTTGCGTTAAAGACTCTGATATTTTCCATCAAATTTAGCAAGTCTTCTATATCCCAACTAAATTTATCCATAATTAAACCGCTATGTTCAAAGATAATTGGTTCTTCAGATAATTTTTCTACTACATTATTTAATTCGTTTAGTGACATATTCGTTGATACTGGAAACGGTGCTTCATAGTCCAATATTTCATAATCACAATAATCAATTTCTGTTTCTGCTGGTAAAGCTAATTTGTCTATGATTGTTTGTTCAGTAGCTGGAATATTTACCCATCCGCCACCATGACCTTTTACTTCAACATATACTGCAACTTGCATTAAACAGCCCTTCTTTCTTTATTTTAAATAAATGAATCTATCTTTATAGAACACGCTTGAAACATTGACAGCCCAATCTCTACCGATATCCGCATAAAGAATATAAGGTGCTAAATTATCAGGCACTTCATATACGCCATTATCTACCAAATAATGCCCTAATTCCTCTTCATCTTTCGCTGGAACAACAACAAATTCAGGTAACTTTTCTACAAACTCATCTACTGTCAATCCAAAGTTATCAATAATTGTTTTTACACAATCACGTTCTGATAAATCCGCATATTCATTGATTGTATCAATAATCGCATTCAATCTATCCAAGTTTTCATGTTCTGATAATTTAAAAGGGCAATCCCATTCTGTAATGCGGTAAATCATTTCCTCATTCTCAGGGACACCCAACGCTTGTTTCATTTGTGATACAGGAACAGGTAAATCAAAGCCTTTTGCCCCATATCTATTTGTTTCAACATATACAAATACTTCTAACATAATCTTATTCCTTCCTTCTTTCTTTATATTTTTTGAGTTGCTGATTTTAATATATGTGTCGTGCTTTGTTCAAATTCCTACGACATTGACATTTAAAACAGTGTCTACAATTGACTAATTCAGCACAATCTATGCAATCGGAACATTCTGTTAAATAACTACTTTTGTAACAGTTGTCGCAACTTATACAATTATCACACTCTGTACACGATACACAATCCTCTAAATCCCAAGAATCAACGCAATGTTGACAATTAAATAGAGTTTCACTATAAAATTCAGCATTTTCTTTAGAAAAGTCATTAATATTCCATTTGTTGCCATTTTCATCAATCCACCAAACACCATTTTCAGATAGTTTAACACTCATTTTCTCACCTCATTTTCTACTCAGTTTTACATCAACAAAGCACGGTAGATTTTTAACGAAAATGAAAAAAAGTTTATTTTTATTCAGATAGTAAATTTACTAACCGTTTAAGGTCTTGGGATAAATTCTTGGGAAATTCAATAAATGTAAAAATCACTATTCCATCAAAAGATACGCTTTTAGAACAAAGAATTGAGTGGTTTGTTTTAAACAACATATGGACTTTTATAACAGAACTGAACGATAAGCTAGGGTGAACTTATCAAATTTATACTTTAAGACTATAAAACAGTCTGTCTACCGTGCTTTGTTCATATAAAACAAAGTCGTACCACACGTTACAACGACCAGTCCCTAGTTGCTAGTTAGGCTTAGTCTGAATACTCACGCTACTAACCTTTTGATAACGGGGTAAGGCTAACCCCTAATATGAGATTGTTCCAAAACAGCAAGTGACGTTGTTCTTTGTGAGGTACTGCTATTAAACTCATGGCGGTTCTTTATTTGCCTGAGTATATTTGTTTTGAATCGCTACTAATCGTTCAATGGTATCTTTTGATTTGCCCATTTTCATCAATTTATCTAGCAACTCATTGCTTTGTTTAGCGATATAAGATACTAATTGAATCCAACAAACATACATTCTTTTAACAGAAAATTGGCAATCTTCAGTATATTCAGTCGCTTTATCTAGCGCTACATCAATTGCAGACTGCATTTTTTCTTCAAAGGTCTGTACATTGTACTTTTGAATTTCCATAGCAACTCCACTACCGACAATTGCAATTTCAACTTCCCAATCAAACATTTGTTCTCACCACCTTGATAAAAAAATACTAGTAAATGCTTAGGGGTGTTATTTAACCCCTTTGCACTTACTAGTATAATTCACCTATACCTACGCTGGCAGTCAAATTGAACCATTTTTATTTGATGAAACCTTTCATACAGGGATTTCCAAATTGATGGTTCCGCCTTTATTGATTGAACAAAGCACACCCATTCGTGAGGCTATTACCAATCTATTTATGTATAATTTACGCGCAATTTTTGTTGTCGATGAACAAAAAATGCTGATTGGCACATTAAACCAAAAAGACCTTTTACGTGGTTCGCTCACCACAAGTAATGACCAAACGCCGGTTGCTGTCTGCATGACTCGACTAGCCAATGTGGTTACTGTGACGCCTGAAATGAATATTTTAGAAGTCGCTCAACTCATGATTCAACACGACACCGAAGCATTGGCCGTTGTGGACCAAAAAAACAGTCGTAAAATCATTGGTAAAATAACAAAAAGTCGCATTTTAGCTTATATTGTTGAACAAGCTAAAGCGACGGAATTGAATCGATAAAGGAAAAGAGGAACAAAGCACATGACTAAAAAAGTAACCATCTACACTATTTCAGACTCAATCGGAGAAACCTCACAAAAACTGATTTCTGCCGTATTAGCACAATATCCAGACCTTGAAGTTGCGAATAATTATCGTTTCCCATTTGTGAACAGTGAAGAACATCTGCTATCTATCTTAAGAGATGCTGTTCATGATAAAGCGATTGTGGTCAGCACTTTAGTAAATGCAGAATTAGCCCAAGCCGCTCGTCATTTCGCACAAAGAACGAGTATTCCTTACATTGATTTGATGCACCCATTTTTTGAAGCCATCCATTCAAAAACGGGCATCGATCCTATCCAAAAACCAGGAACTGTCCACACATTAAATAGCGACTACTTTAACCGTATCAGTGCCATCGAATTTGCAGTGAAATACGATGACGGCAAAGACCCACATGGATTTATCGATGCAGATGTCGTGCTTTTAGGAATTTCTAGAACAAGCAAAACGCCTTTATCGATGTATTTGGCCAACAAAGCCATTAAAGCAGCCAACCTGCCATTAATACCTGAAGTACCTGTTCCTGAAATAATTGCTACACTACCAAAAGAAAAAATGTTTGGCTTAACTTGTGCGCCAGAAGCTTTGGTCAAAATCCGTCAAAATCGCCTACAAGCCCTTGGTCTCAATCAAGATGCCAATTACTGTGACATTGACCGAATTAAAGCGGAAATCAAGTATGCCAATGACTTATTCGAAAAACTTGGTATTCCGGTCCTTGATGTCACCGAAAAATCGATTGAAGAAACCGCCTTTACGATTATGGATCAACTATAATTGATAAAAAAATAAAGTCACAGTTTGCCATTCACCTCAGCAAGCTGTGATTTTATTATTGGAGGAATGTTATGAAAAACCAAGCTATTTTAACTGAGCTAATCAACTTAGAAGCCATCTTAAACTTACCTAAGGGCACCGAATTATACTTAAGTGATATTCACGGCGAATTCGCTGCTTTTGACTATATATTAAGAAGTTGTGCGGGAAACCTCAAACTAAAAATTACCGAATGCTTTAAAGACCAGCTCAACGACAGCGAGATTAACCAACTCACACTACTCATCGCCTATCCCGAAGAAGCTATCCAATATCCCCGTCACTATCCATTTTATAACAAAGACTATCAAGAACGTGTCATTCGTCAACTCATCACTTTGCTTGGTTTTGTCTCAACGAAGTATACGCGTTCCAAAGTGCGAAAAAAATTTCCCGAGGAATATGCCTATATCTTAGAAGAATTTATCTATACCGATTTACAATATAGTGACCAAGCAGATTATTTTAAGAATATGATTCATTATTTAATCGAATTAGACGAGGCCATTCCTTTTATATTAAAAGTGGCTCCTGTTATCCAAAATTTAATCATCGACCACATTCATATTGTAGGAGATATTTTTGACCGAGGGAAAGAGGCAGATTTGGTTATGGAGCGGATTTGTCACTTACCTTCTGTGGATATTCAATGGGGAAATCATGATTTGTTATGGATGGGGGCTTATGCGGGTAATGCGGCTTGTCTTTGCCATTTACTGAGGATTGCGACGCGTTATCAATACCTTTATGATATCGAAAAAGCTTACGGCATCAATTTGCGGCCCCTCTTTTTATTTGCGGAAAAGACTTATCACGCCAATCCTGCTTTTACCCCAAAAGGAAAGTTAGATGCTGATCAGCTCATCTTAGAACAAGTCCATCAAGCGTTGAGTATCTTGCAGTTTAAACTTGAAGGACAAATTGTCCACCGCCGACCAGAACTTAAAATGGATATGTATGATGTGTTATCTAAAATCAATTATGAAAATAACACGATAGACATCAACGGACAAAGCTATCAAATAGAAAATCCTTGCTTTCAAACAGTCAACCCTAAGCAACCTTTGCAATTAACTAGAGCCGAACAAGAAGTACTAGATAGCTTGATGTATTCTTTTCAGCACTCTTTAAAGATGAAAAAGCACATGTCCTTTTTGATGAAGCACGGCAGCATGTATTTAATTTATAATCAACATCTACTTTATCACGGCTGTATCCCCCTTGCGCAATCAGGTGAGCTCATTAATTTTACCGTGGGCAATGATAGTTATCAGGGTGCGGCATTGCTAAACTTTTTTGAAAAACACTTAAAGGAAAGCTTTCAAAATTTAGACAGCCATGAAGATTTTGCGACAGATTTGAGTTGGTATGCTTGGTGTGGGCCATTCTCACCGCTTTTTGGCAAGCATAAAATGACCACCTTCGAACGTTACTTCATTAAGGATAAGAAGATGCATCTCGAACACCAAAATGCCTATTATCGATATCGTGATTCTGAGAAAATCTGTCAGCTTATTTTGGAATCATTTGGTTTAAATCCCGAATTTTCCAGAATTATTAACGGACATACGCCTGTTAAAACAACAAAAGGTGAATCTCCAGTCAGAGGAAACGGTCACCTATTTGTTATCGATGGTGGATTATCCAAGGCTTATCAAAAACAAACCGGGATCGCGGGCTATTCACTATTAAATAACTCCTATGGTTTTCAAATTGTGACACATCAACCATTTATCAGCACGGATTATCTGTTTAACCAACAAACGGATATGAACGCTATCAAACGTGTGATAGACAAAGTTGACAAGCGCACACTGATTAAAGATACCACGATTGGCCGAGAAATTCAGGTGAAGAAGCAAAAATTACAATCACAATTACAGTAAAAAACACCGCCCCTAGAAAAGCTATCTAGAGGTGGTGTTTTTTCATTCGTTGTTATCTTCAAAAACACATTCTACTTTCAGCAAATCTTCGTCAATCAAATCCAAAATCACCTGACTAAATAATTCTGTCGTAAGCATTTCACATAACGTTGTCAGTATAATTTCAAAGTCTTCAGATGCTTCTGACCGATTTTCTTTAACAAAACGATTTCTTAGGCCACCTTCTTCAATCGCAACAGATATTACACCACCAATAGCATGATAGAATTCTTGAAAGAAACAACCAAAATCATCCTTCGTTTGGATATAACGCGAAAATGCAATACACTGATTTAACTCAGCGTATTCACGAAGCATTTTTTTATAATCCAAAAGTAGCTGGTGTTCTCTTGCTTGTTTTGCCAAATAACCACTCATATAACTGACTAAGCGCTCAATAGCTAAGGGGATGTCCACGTTAAATTGCGGCGGTATATATAACACTTCTTCATTCAAATGATTCAGGATACTGGCCACCACATCTGGATAATGAATATGCGGTACCATGGATAAAACATTTTCCATATCGTCAACATCCATATCATGTACCACATTTGATGCCATACTTTTCAAATAGTAATTAATTTTATTGTCGCGAAATAGCTTATCAAAGTCGGGATGATAAAAAATCGGTCCATGCGCTTCTTTTTCCAGTTGCTGTAACTTTCCTTGTGCAATCAAATCATCTCTAAAATCATCCATCCGATACATCCCAAAATATTCATCTAGCACGAATTGGAACGGAATTTGCTGCGCTTCAAGCAAGGATTCCAACCATATAAAGTACAGCGGATCAGCGTCATCAAATAGCGAATGTTCAAAAATCAAAGGGATATATATTTTATACAGACTATCCTGACCAACCTTTACCATTCTTTTAATGGATTGATCAACAGTCGGATTTTTTAAAGGATTGAGTCCTGCTACTTTTGAACAAATTTCTTGCATCTGTTTGAATGTTTTTCTGACAGGATCCTTGACTTTATTACCATAGACTTTTTCATAATATTCTGGAATATGATTATATAATAAGTTCATGTTATCTTTTAGTTGTATCAATACTTTTTCGAGTTCACTATATTCCGACCAAAAAGCAATCATTTTGGCTTTTTCGTTATTCGAAAGCGAGTGTGCCCATTTGATAAAGGCATCTTGAAAAAATTCATCCCGTGATTTATTTGAACGCGCCATGACCCTACCTTCTTTCATCAATATTTTTTCCTTGTATTTTATTATACAATTCATTTAAAACGTTTTCAAACACAAGCTGCGCAAATCACTGCTTAAATTTGAAAAAGACTAGTCATTATAGCAACTGGGCTGTATCAAATTGGTCAATTAATTACGGCTATTGGCTGTTCTGGTCCAACTACTCATCTAGGATTTAAAGTCCTGGCACAGCCTCAAAAAAACGCCAAAACTATTTATTAATCAATCACTAGCAGTGTAAAAAATAAATCCTGCAGCCGGCTATACGCACGAAGCTAGCTGCAGGGGGTGTTATTGTATTGTTAGCTATTTAGTATAAAAATCAGACAAATTATTGTTTTCCTTATCTAACTGGTGGCTAAACCAACGGCCATTTAATACTTGTTTGATTAGTTTTTCTTTTGTCGCGCTATCTAATGTTTGATCAGCTTTCATTTCTGCTAATACATCGTCATAAGTATAGGATTTTGGTTCTTGATTAGCAGTGACTTTATCTTTCGTTGC
Source organism: Candidatus Enterococcus stercoripullorum (assembly GCA_019120335.1). Classification (GTDB taxonomy): domain Bacteria; phylum Bacillota; class Bacilli; order Lactobacillales; family Enterococcaceae; genus Enterococcus_E; species Enterococcus_E stercoripullorum. The sequence goes on along the minus strand of DWVH01000053.1, from coordinate 17,073 downwards.
ACCTAAAATCAATATATCTTGATTCTCTTGCCAATCAGACCATTTTTCTAACCCTTTTCCATTTGGATTACCTGTAGAAATAAATCGATAAACATAATCTTGGAAAGTCGTTGCTAATTGTTTAGCGCCCTTACTTTGATAGGCATCACCCACTAAAGCAGTATAGTTTCGACTATTAGTATCTAGTAGAGGTACAAACACACCATGGAACGAGCCAAATACCCCCATTTTGTTACCTACTACCGAAACATCATTACCAAAAGTAAATTCCATTCCATATATCGGTGACTGATAGTTTGTTTTCATTTTATTTGCTGAATCAGTTACATTAAATAAACTATATAATTTTCCACCGTATTTATTAATAAAATTATATTGTGCTTTGACATTTGCATCCTTATCAATAGATTGATCTGCTACATTTTTCGCAAAGTACGGATCAAATCGTCCAAATAATGAAAATTCTGTTTGCCCCGTAGTCATCATTAATGGCACATCATTATAGTTTTTAGTATCAAATCCTTCTTTTGGTAAAACAACGCCATCAGTATATAAATGAGGAAAAACAGCCATTCGAATACCTGCATTTCCCATTAACTTAGCTAAACGCTCACCAGACAATTGATATAGATAATCACGAACTTTGGTATCATCACTTAGTAACCAATTCACTGCACTTGATTCATCTGGTTGTACTTTATCTTCAACTACTAAAGGCGCAAAAGCCTTAGCAAAGACTTGCTGACTTTGTTCAACTGATGCTGTAGTCATTCCACCACTAAATGAAATAGCTTTTTGAAAACTTCCTTTAAATATTGGAGAAATAAGCATCGCCATTACGTCACGACCACCAGCAGAAAAACCAGAAACTGTAATATTCTCCGCATCCCCACCGAAATTAGAAATGTTATCTTTAATCCAATCTAAGGAATGTTTAATATCTAATAAAGTATAATTTCCAGAATTTTCCTCATCTGTTCCTTTTTGTAATGATGGCAGAGGATTGAACCCTAGGACTCCTAAACGGTAATTCACAGAAATATAGATTGCATCATGTGACTTCACAAATGATTGACCGGAAATTTCTTGAGCTTGTCCCGTTTGGTTATTTCCACCATGAATATAAACTAAGACTGGCAATTTATCCTTAGAATTATCTGGGCGATAAACATCGAGGTTCAAAGCATTTTCAGAACCTGTTACGCCTTTCGAACCAAATTGTAAAGCAACTTCTCCAGGTTGGGTACAATCCAAGGTATCTGTCCATTTTTCTGGATCTTTAGGAGCATGCCATCTATTTTCACCAGATGTATCAGCTCCATAAGGAATCCCATACCAAATATACGTATGGTCCTCCTTTATCCCTTTCACCTTACCAAATTCAGTTTGGGATACTGTACTTACTGAATAAGAATTAGATTGTTCAACTTTCTTTTCATCTGAACCTTTTTGTTGATTTGAACAACCGGTTAATAATAATCCCGCCAAACAAGCAACGCCTATATAATAACGTTTTTTCATTTCCCATCTCCTAAACTAAAACTGTTAATAACGCCTCATTCTCTTTGACATCGCCTTGTGTATTTTCCACAATGTCTAAATAATCATTCACGTTAGTAATAAGCACTAGCGTCTCAACATTGTAGCCAGCTTCTTTGATTTTTTCGATATCAAAAGTAACTAATAAATCGCCTTGTTTCACTTTTTGACCTTGTGTGACAAAACTTTCGAAATATTTACCGTCTAACTGAACGGTATCTAAACCAATATGGATCAGTACTTCCAACCCTGTATCAGAAATTAAACCAATTGCATGTTTAGTTGGGAAAAGCGTCATGACTGTACCATTAAACGGTGCGCGAACTTCACCTTTTTCAGGATGAATAACTACCCCTTTTCCTAATAGACCATTTGCAAAAGCTTCATCACTAGCTGTAGATAATGGAGAGACTTTTCCTACAACAGGAGTTACCATTGTTTCATTTTGACCTACAGCTTTAGGCGCTTCTGCCACAACTTCAATTTCTTCCACGCTATCATCTTTCCAGAAGAAATAAGTCAATGCAAATGAAAGAACCATTACTAATAAAATGATAATTACTGAAGGAACAATTGCTGAAGCGTCTCCTTTTGGTGTGATATAGTTAAAGAAACCAAATACTCCTAATCCGCCCATTGTATAAGCTGTGACTTTAAAGTACATTAATGCAGCTCCCCCAAGGGCTCCACCAATCATTGAATAGATAAATGGCGTCTTTTTAGGTAAAGTAATACCATAAATAGCTGGTTCTGTTACCCCGAAAATTCCGGAAATGATTGCTGGTGGACATAAGTTTTTCAATTTTTTATCTTTTAGTTTCATATACATCGCAATAACTACAGCTGTTTGTGCAAAACTTGGTGCAAAAGCTGGTGTTAAAATCATTGAGAATCCATTTTGCGTAATTTGTAAAATCCCTAAAGGTACCACTGACCAGTGTAAACCAAAAATAACAAGTACTTGCCAGAAGAATCCTAGTAGCAAACCATAAACAATTGGTGAGAAGTTCATCAAAGCAGTAAAAGCAGCACTCAATAAATCAGTTAAAGCACTAATTACTGGACCAATGACTAAAAATCCGACTGGTAAAGCAATTAATAACACAAAGAATGGCACTAAGAATGTTTGCACCACTTCCGGAATAATCCGTTTTGCTAACTTTTGGACTTGTCCTGCAAAGGCAACAATGAAAATAATTGGCACTACACTACTTGTATAACTTGCCCCAACCCAGGGAATCCCTAAAAAGGTGGTGTATGCTGGTAAGCCAAATAAATTATATGGCGCAGCGGCACTTTGCTTCGCTGTTGCTTCAAAAGCTGACTGTAAAGCACTACCTTGAATACTTGGGTAAACTAAAGCCATGCCAATTGCAATTCCGACCATTGGATTTAAGGCGAATTTTTTTGCAGAAGTATAACCAATGATTATTGGCATAAAGTAGAAAATTCCATCACCAATAGCATTTAACATTAAATATGTTCCAGAAGTATTAGTATAGTGGAATAAACCAATATTTCCTAAAAAGACTAGCAACGCATTGAAACCTTTAATCATACCGGCTGCAGCTAATGCACCCAAGAACGGTTGGAAGCATCCACTAATAATATCTATTAAACGGTCAAACAAATTGCCACCGCTTCCATTTTCTTGCACGGCATCTCCTGAAATTCCAGCAACTTCAATCACTTCTGCATAAACATCGGGTACATGATTTCCGATGACTACTTGATATTGACCGCCTGATTTCATCACTGTTACAACGCCATCCATCTTTTTCAACACATCATCATTAGCAATTTTTTCGTCTTTTAATTTAAAACGTAAACGAGTAATACAGTGCGTCAAACTATTAATATTACTCTTACCACCGACATTTTCAACGATTTTTTCTGCAAGTTCGCGATATTTTCCCATGATAAAACGCTCCTTTATGTATTATTTTCATTTTCTTGCATCGTTTTTTGAACTAGACGAGCTACATGTATCGTTAAATATAGCCGTTCATCTTTGCCCATTTGGTAATGATATTTTTTCTGAATAAACTGGGCGATTTTATCCACACATTGATAAGCATTTTTATATTTTTGCTGAATTAATAATAATAGATCATCTTCCGTCTCATCCGTTGCTTGTTTTCCGCTGGTAATCCTCGAAGCGAAGAAGCGAACATGTGTTGTGAATCGATAATAATAAAGTGAATCTTCATCAAATTGTAACTTGAAATAATAGCTTGTAATTTGTAATACCTCTTTCATTAAATCTGTCACTTCATAAACATCAGCATCATCCATATTTAATCTCGCATTTACTAAATGTAATGCCAAGAATCCCGCTTCATCTTCTTTTAAGCGTAACCGATAATTTTTATAAATGTATTCGATTGCCCATAATCCAATTTGAAATTCCTCTTTATAAAATCGTTTAATATCCCAAAGCATCAAGTTTGGTGTATGTACACCTGATTTTGCACGCGTAACTGCACCGTATAAATGATCTGTTAAGGTTAAATATAGAGATTCATGAAATTTTGTCTTTAATTCTTTCTCAGCTTTCTCCACAATTAAGTTAGCTAATTCAAAATAGGCAATTGGTATTTCCGACAGCAGTTCCTTCATTTTTTCTGATATAGTCGGACTATTTAAGGTGTATCGTTTTTCTATTTTTTGCTCATCAACAGTATCTCCAACCTTTTTTTGATAGGCAATCCCCCTTCCAGTCAAGATGATTTCTCGATTATTTTCATCAAGAATAATCACCGCGTTATTATTAAGTAACTTGTGAATGCGCACTATACCTTCCTCCGTTTCATAGTTCATCCTGAAAAAAGAACAACAAAAAAACCTGAAAACATACCAAATAAGCATGAAATCAGGTTTAGCTTGCTGTGCAATAACTATCCATCAGAAAGTTTTATCAAGTTGTAATCAGTATAACTTAATTTGGAAGCGTTGTCAATCTATTTTTTTCAGAAATATTTTTTATAAACATTATACCAAATAATAAATCGTTAGCTGGTACAAAATTATATTTCAGTGTAAAACTATTCCGTATCATATCTTATTAACAATAGCTTATTCAAACAATAGAAATACTGATATTACAACATTTCTCGTACTTATCTCATCTTTTTCAAACGATAGACAAACGATACAGCATCCCATTTATACCAAATTCAACTTATATTATATCGGAGGCACGAATCGTATTATTAATGATTTAAAACGGAAAATAGCGCACGAGAAAAGTCCGTACGCTATCTTTACTTAATCACTATCCAGGGCGGCTTCATTCAGTATGTGCCTGCTTGGTGATTTAGAGGTTTGGTGAATAATCCCGCGTTGATTCAATGATTTAATCGTATCTCTTAGTGTTTTTTTCGGATAATTCGCTGACAGAATCTCCACAAGCTCACTATCTTTTAAACCATCTTTGGGGTCATCTACAAAAACAGCCCCTAGAAGCTCGGCTAACTTCTAGAGGCTATCTGATTTTTTACAGTGCAGCATCTGGTACGAATACGAGATGTTCATTCACAAAGGTGTCAAAGCCTAATTCACTTAACTCACGGCCATAACCCGAATTTTTGATTCCGCCAAATGGTAATTCTGGATGAGACGCCCAACCGGAATTGATGAAAGTCATGCCAGTTTCGATTTTTTCAGCGACTTCTTTGGCATGGGTTAAATCTTTAGAAAAGACTGTGCTACCTAAACCATAGCTTGAATCATTTGCCAGTTCGATAGCTGCTTCTTCTGAGTCCACTTGATAAATAGAGGCTACCGGACCAAAAATTTCTTGGTTATAAATTGGATTGTCTTTCGTGATATCAGTCAAAACAGTCGGCATCACGAAATTACCTGGATGATCAATCGCTTCATCACCATAAACAACAGTTGCGCCATGATCTTTGGCTAGCTTGATTTGTGCTAAGACTTGTTTTTTCGCCGTGGCTGAAGACAATGGTGCCAAAGTTGTTTCAGGATTCATCGGGTCACCCCATTTTGCTGCTTTGAATTTTTCTACAACGAGATTGACAAAGCGCTGATAATTTTCTTGTCCAATCACAATAAAACGTTTCGAAGAGGTACATACTTGTCCGGCATTATATAATCGCACAAAAGTAATCGTATCGGCTAATAACTCAAAATCTGCATCTTCTAAAATAATAAAAGCATCATTTCCGCCTAATTCCATCGAGGTTTTCTTCAAATTGACCCCGGCTTCTTGGGCAATGCTTGCTCCCTCACGTTCAGAACCTGTCAAGCAAACTCCAGCTACTCGCGGATCGGCAATGGCTTTAGACACTAAGTCATAAGATAAGAATAAGTTTTTAAAGGCGCCCGGTTCGACATTAGCTTCATTGACTAGCTCTTCAAAGGCTTGTGCAGATTGCGGACAAATCGAAGCGTGTTTTAAAATAATTGGATTGCCGACCATAAAATTCGGTGCAAAAACGCGCATAATTTGATAAAAAGGAAAATTCCATGGTTCAACAGCGATTAACACACCGGTTGCTTGTTTGACATAATAAGCTTGTCCATGTAGCGCTTCTAACGGTCTAGGTTGTAAAAAAGTTTCTGCCTTATCCGCATAGTAGTCAGCAATATCCGCACATAAAGCCACTTCACCCTGAGCTTCTGTGAATAATTTTCCCATGTCTTTTGTTAAAATTTCGGCATACTTATCAAGGTCGCGTCGTAACAATGCGGCAACTTGATGTAACTGTTCTTTGCGTTGTGCGAGCAAATCATTTTGACGCCATTTTTTGTATAAAAGATGACCCTTAGCTAAAGCTTCCTCCAAATCTTGCTCGGTAGCATTATCAAAAGTTGCTAACACTTCATTGGTATATGGATAAATTGTTTGATAAGTCATAAAAACTCCTCCTCGTACAACAAATCTAACACCTGATATTATACCACTATAGAAAACGCTTTAAAAATGATGTGCTCATATTTTTTGTGAAATTTGAAAAATAAAAGCCCATTCAGTAACTATAATGACTGATACTCTTTCACAAAAACTTTTGACTGACAATCCTCACAAATTATTTTTGCATTTTGATAGGCTAATGCTTTGACGGGCATGTCTTGAGGCACGGTTATCTTAGGTGGAAATTGCCATTTGGTCCAACACACCTCATAAGCTTGGATTTGCTTTTTACAAATATCACAATGAAAAGTCTTCGTTTGTTCTTGATACATCCTCTCACTCCTCGTAAGCCATTATTTTGACTATAGTTTAGCACTACAAGATGGTTCGTACAAGATATTTTGCGTTCTTTCATTTTTCTTTTGACTTTTACGCAACCGGTTGCTATAATAAGAACGAATAAAACGAAAAGAGGATGAATCATGAAAAAAGGTTTTGTATTTGATTTAGATGGTGTGATTACCGATACTGCAAAATTCCACTACATCGCTTGGAAAGAATTAGGCCATGAATTAGGCATTGAGATTGATTTACAATTTAATGAACAACTTAAAGGAATCAGTCGTATGGATTCCCTTGAACGAATCTTAGTCCATGGTGGTCGTGAAAATGATTTTACTGCGGAACAAAAAGAAGAACTCGCAGCAAAGAAAAATCAACATTATGTGACTTTACTACAAAAATTAACGCCCGAAGATTTATTACCTGGTGTGAAAGACTTTTTGGACCAAGCTCAAGCGCTAGGTATTCCTTGTGCAATTGCTTCAGCTTCTAAAAATGCACCATTTATCCTAGAAAAATTAGGTGTCATTGATGAATTTGATGCCATTGTCGATCCTGCAACCTTGACAAAAGGCAAACCAGATCCAGAAATCTTTGTTAAAGCGTGTGAATTAATCCATGTGGCTCCAGGTGATGCAATCGGTTTCGAAGATGCACAAGCTGGAATCCAAGGTATCAAGGGTGCTGGCATGTATGCAGTCGGTGTCTCTACCGGTGAAGCCTTAGATGGTGCAGATAAAATCATCACTCACTTTACTGAAATTACGGCAAAAGAATTAAGTGAATTATAACAATCTTCCCATGAGACTGTCATGAACAGCTTCATGGGATTTTTATTTGCGGTAGTTTTTCTGTACGATATTTAATGTATGCATTGCCTCTTGAATCACCAAAAAACGCTCATTGACTTGTTGGAACCATTCATGATTTTGCTTTAAGTAGCGTTTACTATTAGCTAATTTATTCGCATAATGCAAAAAGACTTCAATCTCAGGAATCAATTCGGCTAAGGTGAGCTTAACATCTTGCATATGATAGCGGCGAATTAACTGCTCTTTTTCATCTAGAAATTGCTGATAATGAAGGAGTTGTTGCTCGCTGATATGATGTTTCAAAGTTCCTGAATTGACCGCATAACAGGTCACAAATTGCCGCTTTTGTATATCACAAACAAAAATAATGCCTTCATCTGAGATATAACGTTTCCTATTTTCACAATCGCCATCATCCAGAAAGGTCAAGGTATGAATTTGACGGTTAAGCCATTTTTTTAAACCATCTGCCTCAATTGAAAAGCGCTCTTTTGCCCTTTGCTTGAAATGATCAGTCCAAGTATATTCATTTCCATAAGACAAGCCCATGCATTCACCTAACTTTCCTTCATTGATTCTAATAATAGATTCTTCTTTTTCATCATTCGGTCATACGCATTTTTCACCTTTTTCTCTGGAAGCTGCATCATTTGCGCGATTTCTTGGATACTCTTGCCTGTCTGTAGCTCTTTAAAAACTGTTAACTCTAGTTGTGATAAACTGAGCAATAAAGTCTTTAATAACTCTTTACTGATTACTTCATCTACTGGTGTCTGCTGATTCACAAACCGAACGTTATAATCACTCGTCTCTTCTTCTATGAGATCCCAACTAACTTTATCAATATTACTAGTTCTTTTATAGGCGTTTTGATAACGGATGACACTATTGAGGTGATTGCGCAAAACCTTATTATAGTAGCTCGCAAAAGTAATATTTAGCTGGTGGTTATAGGTTCGATATGATTCAACAAAAGCTATCCAAGCCTCTTGTTCGATATCCTCCTTATCATAATCAACAAAATAATACTTGCGCCGATAACGATTTAATAAAGGACGAAAACGAGCAAACTGATTGGCAAGCTCGGTATCACTCATTGCTTCGATTTTTTTTAGTGGTTTCAGCATCCTCACACCTTTCATATCCCCCTAGTTTATCCTAGCACATTTTTGAAAGCGTTTTTCTCATTTAAGTGTTCAATTTTTGTCAGTAAATAAAAAAATACGAATCTACCACCAAAATCGGCCGTAAATTCGTATCGTAATATCCTTTTAAACTCATTTTTCTTTCGCTTGCTTGCTTAATTCTGCTAGTTTTTGTGCAAGTTGGGCGAGTTGTTTTTCATTCCAAGGCGAGTTGCGGCGGTAATCTTGGTAATGAATTTCTTGCTGGTACTGATGGATTTGTTTTTCGACCTTTTGCACGGATTTGTATAATTCGCGGGCCGAAGTTCTCAGCGCGCCTTGTGAGAAGATAACCCACTGTTCCGCTAAGTCACTCGTGGCTACGGTTACTTGCGTTAATAAGTTATTTAATTGACCGGCTGTACGTTCGATGTAGCTATCTGCGGTCTCGCCTTCTTGGGTGAAAATCACTTCAAGTTGGTATTTTTCATAGCTTTGGGTAACGCCTGGAACGAGTTGCGCATCAAAGACCACCATGATTTGAATGCCTTCATATTTGGCATAGTTAGACAAGCGGTTCAACAAATCTTCGCGGGCTTCTTCTAAACGGTCTTGTTTCTTTAAGACTGCTAATTCTGGCCAAGCACCAATCATATTATAACCATCGACAATCAATAATTGTTTTTTCATCGGCTATCCTCGCTTAAAGAAGGCTTCATACATTAATAGACTCGCAGCGACACTGGCATTGAGACTTTGTACATGACCGGTCATTGGAATCGTCAACATTTGATCGACTTCTTTTTTCAATCCGGGGGCCATCCCTTTGCCTTCATTGCCAATGATTAGTGCCACCGAACCAGAAGCATTCCAATCCCGATAATTCACGCCTTGCATATCGGTCCCAAAAATCCAAAATCCTTGCTCTTTTAATTGGCTAATGGTCTGTTGGAGATTGGTCACGCGGGCGATTGGCACATGTTCGACGGCTCCAGTTGAAGTCTTGACCACAATCGGCGTGATTCCAACGGCGCGGTGTTTCGGAATAATCACGCCATCCACGCCAGTCGCATCAGCCGTTCTAAGAATAGAGCCAAAGTTATGCGGATCTTCTAAGCTGTCTAAAATTAAGAAAAATGGATTTTCCTTTGTTTGGTCCAATAATTGCGTCAAAGAAAGATATTCATAAGGCGTAATGGTTAGTACAACCCCTTGATGGACCGCTTGATTGCTTAGACTATCGAGTTTGGCTTTAGGTACCCATTTGATTGGTAGGTGTTGGGCTGCGGCTAAGTCTTTTAATTGTTGGACCTTTTCGCCTTTGAGACTGTCTTGGATAAATAGCTTGTTGCCACGACCTTGCTGGATAGCCTCAAGAGTCGCATGCATCCCAAAAACAAATTCATCGCTGGCGAGTCCTTGATTTTCACTTGGTTGGCGTTTTACTTTTTCTGTTCTTTTTTGATATGGATTTCGTTTTTTATTTGATTTCGTCATGATTCGCCTCCTATTTCTTTGATACACCATTGGATGAGTTCTTCCATTCGCTCTATTTGCTTGGTTAAATACAGATAGCCCATCAATGCTTCAAACCCCGTTGAGATGCGGTAAGTTAAGATATCGGCATTTTTCGCACTGGTATGACTCTTGCTGTTGCGCCCCCGACGATAGAAATCGACTTCTTTTTCGGTCAACAGTTCAGCATCTAGCATGGCTTGCATCAACTTTGCCTGCGCTTTAGCCGAAACGTATTTAGTCGCAGTATGGTGCAACTGATTGGGGCGCGTCTTTCCTTGATTTAATAAGTACTCGCGGATATACACCTCATAAATCGCATCGCCCATATACGCCAAAGCCAGGCCATTTAATTGTTCAAAATCTTTCATTAGCCTTTTCTCCATCTTGTTCCTTGGGCAGTATCTTCTAATATAATCCCCTGTGCTTTAAGCAAATCGCGAATTTCATCACTGCGAGCAAAGTTGCGTTCTTTCCGTGCTTGATTGCGTTCTTCAATTAATTTTTCGATTTCATCATCTAATAATTCTTGGTTAAATTCAATACCAAAAACGCCTAACCATCCTTGTAATTGTTGGATTGCTTGTTGGAGTACTGGTTTTGAAACTTCTTCATTATTCGCATAAACGTTCAACCATTTTGCCAATTCATAGGCCACAGTAATCCCATTTGCGGCATTGAAGTCATCATCCATTTCGGCGACAAATTGTTCTTCTAATTTCGCTAACTCATCTAAGTGAATGGCATCGTTAGCTAGTTCATCTTTAGCATTGTCTAATCTAAATTGCGCATTTTCCAAGGCTGTTTTTAGTTTTTGTAAGTTATTTTCTGCTTCTTGTAATGTTTTTTCACTATAGCAGATTGGACGACGGTATTGGGTAGTTGCCATGAAGAAGCGCAATACTTGTGGGTCGATTTCTTGAATAATCTCATGAACCGTCACAAAGTTGCCAAGTGATTTACTCATTTTTTCCTGCGTTTCGCCGACAGTCACAAAGCCATTATGCATCCAATAATTGGCAAAAGGATGGCCGGTCTTGGCTTCACTTTGGGCAATTTCATTTTCATGGTGTGGGAATTCCAAATCTTGACCGCCCCCGTGAATATCGATGGTATCGCCTAAATGCTTGGTCGCCATTACAGAACATTCGATATGCCAACCAGGACGACCTTGCCCCCATGGTGAATCCCAAGAAATTTCGCCTTCTTTGGCTTTTTTCCATAACGCAAAGTCAAGTGGATCTTCTTTTTGGGCTTGTTCGCTGCCGGTTCGTTGACTGGCGCCGATTTCTAATTCATCGATGGACTGGTCACTTAATTTTCCATAGTCTTTGAATTTGCGGGTGCGGTAATACACGTCGCCATTCGATTCATAAGCATAACCTTTTTCTACCAACACTTGCACAAAATCAATAATATCTTCAATGTGATCCATAACGCGTGGATTCAAGGTTGCTTCTTTGATATTTAGCGCATGAGTATCGGCTTTGAAGGCATCGATAAAACGTTGGGCCACTTCAGGTGCAGTGATTTGCATTTCTTTGGCCGCTTTAATAATTTTATCGTCCACATCAGTAAAGTTGGACACATAATTGACCTCATACCCACGATATTCAAAGTAACGGCGAATCATATCAAAAGCGATACTGCTGCGGGCGTTTCCGATATGAATGTAATTATAAACGGTTGGACCGCAGACGTACATCTTGACCTTGCCAGCTTCTATTGGTTTGAACGTTTCTTTTTGTCTTGTTAAGGTGTTATATATTTTAATCATGAGCTACCTTCTTTCCATTTAATCGAACTATTTTGGCTGGTGCACCAACCGCGGTGGCATTGGCTGGAATATCTTGTAAAACGACTGATGAAGCACCGATTTTACTATTTTCACCAATGACGACGGGGCCTAAAATTTGCGCATGGGCAGATATCAATGCACCATCCTTGACCGTTGGATGTCGCTTCCCACAGTCTTTACCCGTACCTCCAAGTGTGACTCCGTGAAAGAGTGTCACATTATCGCCGACTTCTGCTGTTTCACCAATCACTACACCCATGCCGTGATCGATAAATACGCCTTTGCCAATGACAGCGCCAGGATGAATTTCGATTCCGGTAAAAAAGCGTGTCATCTGAGCATGTATACGAGCTAACAGATAAAGATGGTGACGGTATAAGAAGTGTTCCCACCGATGCCAAAATAACGCATGAAATCCTGGATAAGTCAGGACAATTTCTAAAGTAGTACGCGCAGCAGGATCATTACGCTTGGTTGCGGCAATTGCTTCTTTCATCCATCCCATAGAATCCCTTCTTTCTTTTATTTTTTCAACTATTTTATGTATCTTTTCTTCATGGAACGCGACAACAAACAAGGAACTAGAAAAGTCTTTGCTTCTCGGACTTTTCCACCAATTCGGATCTTAGCTGCTTGGAGCTGTGCGACCCACCTCACATCCTTGTTTTAATCTGTGTTCGGTAGCTAGACATTTTGAAAATTCGCCCCGCCGATTGGGAAAATCTTTAATACTGACTGATTTTCTCATCGGTGGGTATACACGAATTTTCTCATGTCTGACCAAGCTACCTCACATCCTTGTAATTAAATAAGCGTCTTTTAACCGTTTTGTTTGGTTAAAAGACGCTTGTTTGGCGTGGTTCCACTTTTATTCACAGAAATTTTCTGCCTTAAATAGATAACGGTCTATTTTGCCGTTTTTAGTTTGGGCTAAAACCACTCCCAGGTGCATTTCATCTGCTTGTTTGATTGCTTCCACCAACCGCAACCTCTCTTTAAAACGCTACAGATTACTTCGCCTGTTCTTCGTGTTTGAGATTATAAGACTTGATTTAAATGATTTAAGGCTTTTTCTTTACCTAATAAAGCCACAGTGTCTGGTAATTCTGGTCCGTGCATTTGTCCAGAAACAGCGACACGAATTGGCATGAATAAGTTCTTACCTTTGACCCCAGTTTCTTTTTGGACGGCTTTGATAGCTGCGCGAACATTGTCACTTGTTACTTCTTCCATCGCTTCTAATTGTGCTTTGAAGGCAGCTAGGACAGTTGGGACTGTTTCACCTGCTAGCACTTCTTTTGCTGCCTCATCTAAAACAGGGTGTTCGATGAAGAATAATTCAGAAACTTCCACAATTTGTGCTGCATAGCTCATTTGTGGTTGATATAAAGCGACTAATTGTTTCACCCAAGCTAAATCTTCACCTGATAAGTCTTCTTTAATGCGGCCAGCTTTTTGCAAGAATGGAACACACATTTCAGTTAAACGGTCAAGATCCATTTTCTTCATGTATTGGTTATTAATCCATTCTAATTTCTTCGCATCAAAAGCCGCTGGTGACTTACTTAAACGATTTGGATCAAACATTTCGATTAATTGTTCTTGGCTAAAGATTTCGTCTTCGCCCACTGGAGACCAACCTAAAAGCGCGATAAAGTTAAACATCGCTTCTGGTAGGTAACCTAAATCACGATATTGTTCGATAAATTGTAGAATTGTTTCGTCACGTTTACTTAATTTTTTACCGGTTTCGCTATTGATGATGAGTGTCATATGACCGAATTTTGGTGGTTTCCAACCAAATGCTTCGTAAATCATCAATTGTTTTGGTGTGTTGGCAATATGGTCATCGCCACGTAATACATGTGTGATGCCCATCATGTGATCATCGACTGCCACGGCAAAGTTATAAGTTGGCATGCCATCACGTTTTTGAATAACAAAATCGCCACCAACATTGTCTGATTCAAAGACGATTTCCCCTTTTACGATATCATCAAAACGGTATTCACGATTTTTTGGTACACGGAAACGAATCACTGGTTTGATGCCTTGTGCTTCTTTTTGCGCTTGTTCTTCTGGTGTTAAGTGTGCACAAGTGCCAGCATAGCGAGGGATTTCGCCGCGTGCACGTTGAGCTTCACGTTCAGCTTCTAGCTCTTCTTCCGTACAATAGCATTTGTAAGCCAAGTTGCTAGCAAGTAGTTGGTCAATTAAAGGTTGATAGATTTCTTTACGCTCAGATTGACGGTAAGGACCTACTTTCCCTGGTTTTTGAGCAGACTCATCCCAGTTCATTCCTAACCAGTCTAAGTTTTCTAATTGGCTCTTTTCTCCATCCGCGATATTGCGTTTTAAATCTGTGTCTTCAATACGGATAATGAAGTCGCCGCCATTGTGACGTGCATACAGATAGTTAAATAACGCAGTACGAGCATTCCCGATGTGTAGATGCCCAGTTGGACTTGGAGCATATCTTACGCGTATTTTTGACATATTCTGTTCATCCTTTACAAAAATTTTTATACAAGTTTCAATTTAGTATACAGCTAAAATTGTACCCCCAAACGTGAAAATAGTAAAGTGAAAATTACGAGAAATGGCGCTCGTTTTCATGGCTTGGCGCAAGTTTCATGTATAACAATGGATAATGCTGACCCTCTTCGTCTAACTCGGTGCGCTTATAGGTTACAAAGCCAAGATGTTCATAAAAACCAATTGCCTGTGGGTTTTGTTCGTTAACGGTTAATTCCTTGACGTCAAAGTTTTTTATCGCATACCTTAGCAATTGTTTGCCGATGCCTTGACCGCGCGCATTGACTTGAATAAACAACATTTCCAAACGCTGATCTGCAACACCGATAAAACCGAGTAGTTCCACTTTTTCGGATAATGCAATACAAAGATGGGGCACATGTTCTACAGCTTGAGGGATATATTGTTTAATGTTTTGAATTTCTTGTTCCGTTAAAAAAGTATGCGTGACCTTCACATTTTCTTCCCATAATTGAACAATAGGTTGAAGATACGTATCACGTTGATTTAGTTCAAGTATTTGTATGCTCATGATTTCCTTTCATTTTTTCTGATGTCTTAGTTCGTATCGATCGTTTTAATTGTTCCACGTGAAACATTTTAGATAATATAAGCTAGCACAAAAAAGAGAACAGCCAGTAACAGTGCCAAAATAGCTGTTTGCTTCCTGCGCTGTTGTTGAAGTTGGGCCGGCATGTTTTCATCCACGAGTAATGCCAATTGCGTTTGATGGAAAATACCGATGCGCATGGCTAATATAAGCGCTAGAACACCTAAAGCCAAGAAAAAAACAGCGATTGGGAGAACCTGCGTCAATTGTAGGATCATTAGCAGTACTATAATGGATACATAGCTAAGTTTTTCTATCATGACTAAGACTTCTTTCTTTAATTATTAGGTATATTCAATAAATAATATTGGTTACTATCATTTTTATTTGATCCATACCATTTCAAAATATCTTCTTGTAATAATTTTTTAAGCAATTTACTCGAATAGTTCCTACTTCTTGATATTAAACTTGCTGCCTTTGATGTAGTCATTTTTTCGTTTGTATTATACATATAATGAACAATCACTCTTTCATCTGTTGACAAGTTCTTAAAATTTAATACCCTCTTTTCTAAATTTTCTTCTATAATAAAGTGGCGATTTAAGATGTTATTTTCAAGAACAAGTAACACCTTATTTCCCGGTTCAGAATAAATTGGTGGTTTCAAGAAAAAATTATTCATTTCGGAATAAATTCTTTTGACCCCTTCATTTAATTCTCTAACCCATCCAAATTCTGCTAATGTTCGTGCAATTTTAGGATTTCTAGAAAAACGTTCTTCTTTCATATTTTCAATTGTAACAAAATTGGGAAGTTTGCCTGGGCTATATATTTCTATACGATTATTGTACATAAAAATTTTGATATAATCCCCGTAAACAGTATAATCTCTATGGGTAATTGCATTTACAATTCCTTCAAACCATGCAAATTCAGGATATTCTGACACTACCTTAAACTTTCCATCACTATCTAAATATTGAAAATCTCTTAATTGAGTCATTACAAACTCCTTCAAATGAGGAATTAGTTTAGGTATTGGTTCATCGAATGTTACATCTTTTACAGCGTTAAATTTCTTTCCCGGTTCCATAACATCACCATCAAATCTGATAAATCTTACTCTGGCCTGCGGAAAAAACATTGACGGCATCTTTCCAAACAACAAAATTCCTGCTTTTGTTATAGAGTTTCCCTTAAAAAATCTTCTTGCTTTTAATACTTGTTCTACAGTGCTGTCTTCTATCGACATTAACCTTCTATACTGTTCTACTAACTCAAAGTCAATATCTTCTATCCTTGCATCCTCCACTATTTCATCTTCAAAAAACTGTTGTCCTTTATCGTAAGCTAATCTATTCCTCTGCTCAAAAGATAACTTTATCGATTCATCTCCCTGTCTCAGATAAACATCGTCATTAGGCATAGTAATAACCTTGTTTTTAGATATATCTACAGAAATGATTAATATCACATCATCATTTCCCTGATAATTAACAACAGGTATCTCTTCAAATTCTAAATGGAGGATATTACTTCTTATATCTCTAGCAATCTTGTAGAAATCTTCAATCCTATGTGCTTTTGGTTGTTTAAAACCAGTTATAATATTATTTTTCTTCTCATCTTCTATACCAACAACTAAATATCCTCACTCTGCATTTGCAAATGCTACTAAATGCCGTAATAGTTCTGAAGGAGACTTACTGGCGCTCTTTCTATCTAAATACTGTCCTTCTGGTTCAAATTGCCAATATTCTACGTCACGAATCATTCTATCCACTCCAAAAATAATCTTTATTTCATTATAACATTTATATATTAACTTTCATCATTTACCCACCAATTTTCCCGAGTTTATCACTTTATATTTCGCAAATCCGTCTTTACCGCTTGATAGAACTGTATTTTTTTCGCTTTTTCTAAAATTTATATTGTTGTATATGGTTGTATATGATATAATGGAATCATGGCTTACA
>DWVH01000011.1 GCA_019120335.1 Candidatus Enterococcus stercoripullorum | reverse complement strand
CAAGTTTCAATAAAAGGGACGAACGATGTTTTAGATGCTAAAGTGCAAAACGTTAACATAAATTCAGGTAGTTATGATGTTGTCGTAAAAGCAAGCTCAACGAGTGGAATCCGCAAGGTACAAGTACCAATCTGGTCAGCCAAAAATCAAAATGATTTGAAATGGTATGATGCGGTGAAGCAAGACGATGGCACATATATTGTGCATATGAATATTAAAAATCATAAATATCATCGTGGAGAATATACAACACATGTATATATGACAGCGAATGATGGACATCAATATGCCAAAAATATTGGTACAACACAATTACCTGATATTAATAATCAGTTAAAAGCTGAAGTAGCAAACGTTAATGATGAAAAAGGTACATTTGATATTGTTGTACATGGAAAAATTGATTCAGGAATCAAAAAAATTCAAGTACCAATTTGGTCAACCGCCAATCAAAGTGATTTAAAATGGTATGATGCAGTTAAGCAAGCAGATGGAAGCTATATTGCACATATGGATATCAAAAATCATCAATATCATCGTGGGGAATATACTACTCATGTTTACATGACAGCCAACAGTGGCCGACAAATGGCTATTAATATCGGTAAAACCAAGTTGACAGATGCTTATAATAAACTAACAGCAAGTGTTGTTAATGTAAATGAAAAACAAGGTAGTTATGATGTTGTAGTAAAAGGGCAAATAGATTCAGGGATTAAGAAAATTCAAGTGCCAATTTGGTCAACAGCCAATCAAAGTGATTTGAAATGGTATGATGCGGTGAAACAAGCAGATGGAAGCTACATCGCACATATGAATATCAAGAATCATAAATATCACCGTGGAGTGTATACCACTCATGTATATATGACAGCGAATAGCGGTCGACAAATTGCTATTAACATCGGTAAAACAAATCTGAAAGATGTATATGAATTAAATGCAACTATAAAAAATGTTGATGAAGTTAAAGGTAGTTACGATGTTGTGGTAAAAGGACAAATTGATTCCGGAATTAAGAAAATTCAAGTACCAATTTGGTCTGCAGCAAATCAAAATGATTTGAAGTGGTATGATGCAGTTAAGCAAGCAGATGGTAGTTATGTTGTGCATATGAATATTAAAAATCATAAGTATCATCGTGGTGTATATACTACACATGTGTATATGACAGCAAACAGTGGTAGACAAGTTGCTAAAAATATTGGTACAACAAACCTGTCGGATAAATACACACACCTTGAAGGAAAAATTATTAATATCAACAATGCTCGAGGTACTTATGATGTTGAAGTGAAAGGTCGAATTGATTTAGGAATCAAGAAAGTGAGAGTTCCAATTTGGTCCGCAGCTGATCAAAGTGATATAAAATGGTATGATGCTGTTAAACAATCTGATGGAAGCTATATTGCACATATGAATTTTACAAATCATAAATTCCATGTGGGAATTTATAAAACTCACGTGTACATGTATAGTAATGCAGGTACTCAAAAAGCAATTGCATTACAGGACACTAAGCTAAATGCAACTGAGGTAAATGATGGGTTATCAGCTGAAATAGCTAATGTTAATCAAGGAAAAGGTACTTTTGATGTTTATGTGTATACTAGATCCACTTCAGGAGTAAAAAGCGTTAAGGTACCTGTATGGCATACTGCAAATCAAAGTGACCTAGTTTGGTATACAGCTTCAAAAGTTGGTTCAAATGTTTATAAAGCAACCATTAGTGTGAAAAATCATCATTTTAATAATGGTAAATATACTGTTCATGCATATATGACTAATAATAAGAATAAAGAGTTTTCAATTAATGTTGGAACTACAAACTTGTCTGGTGTTTATAACCGTATCGAAATGATAAATGTTCCTTGGATTAGTCAATATAAACCAGTATTTGCTCCTTGGGGTTGTGCTTCTGCTGCAATGGCAATGTTAATTGAGTCTCGCGGTATCCATGTTGACTTAAAATATGCTCAAGACACACTTCCAATGTATCCAGCTAACAAAGATGGACAATTAGGTAATGTTTATACTGGTGAAGGATTCGGTTTTGTAATTAAACCTTCTGGACTAGTTCGTCATGCACATAAATGGACAAATGCTGTATATAATATTTCTGGTTCTTCTACCCAACAAATTATTGATACGGTATTGAACGGACAACCAGTCTTATATTATGGATTCTCAGGATATCAAGTAGATAACGTTCGTAATCACTGTAAAGTAATTGTAGGTTATAAAGATGGTAAATTTAAAGTACATGATCCACTTTATAAGAGAGCTTCAGATGGACCTGGTTCACGTGGTACAAATAAAACATATTCACGTGGTGCAATTCATTGGATTACAATTGCACAATTCAATCAAGAATATCAAG
Organism: Candidatus Enterococcus stercoripullorum; assembly: GCA_019120335.1. Lineage (GTDB taxonomy): Bacteria > Bacillota > Bacilli > Lactobacillales > Enterococcaceae > Enterococcus_E > Enterococcus_E stercoripullorum. The sequence continues at coordinate 61,562 of DWVH01000011.1, read as the reverse complement.
GAAATGCAATTACTATTAAATAGTTAGATAATTAATATCTTAAAATTGGTATAAGGGATGACAGATATACTATGTTATCCTTTATACTTTTTTTTTTAATATGCTATAATTAATAGAAATTATTGATAAATAGGAGAATTATGTTGAAAAAAATTTCAATAGTTATTCCATGCTATAATGAAGAAGAAACTATAGCGATAATTTATAAAGAATTAGTACAGGTTGACCGGAAGTTACAAGATTTTTATTTTGAATATATTTTTATTAATGATGGATCAACTGATGATACACTTTTGAAATTAAGGCAACTTTCTAAAAAACAAAATGTACATTATTTATCGTTTTCTCGTAATTTCGGTAAGGAAGCTGCTTTATATGCAGGATTAAAAGAGGCTAATGGAGATTATGTGACAGTCATGGATGCTGATTTACAAGATCCCCCTGAGCTATTGATTGAAATGGTCCGAATTTTAGAACAGGGTGAATATGACTGTGTAGGCACAAGAAGAATTAATCGAAGAGGCGAACCATCAATCAGAAGCTGGTTTGCAAGAAAATTTTATCAACTTATTAATCATATCGGTGAAGTGGAAATGGTAGATGGCGCGCGTGACTTTAGGTTGATGACTAGACAGATGGTAGATTCTGTACTAGAATTATCGGAGTACAATCGCTTTTCTAAAGGATTATTTGCCTGGGTTGGCTATAACACTAAGTATCTTGAATATGAAAATCGAGAACGTGTTGCGGGTCAGACATCTTGGTCGTTCTGGGGATTGTTTAAGTATTCAATTGATGGCATTGTAAATTTTTCAGAGGCACCCTTAAATATTGCTTCTTTTGTCGGTGCTTTTTCATGTTTTGCTTCGATTATCGCCATGGTATTTATCGTAGTGCGTACATTGATTTTTAAAGATCCTACTTCTGGATGGCCTTCATTGATTTGTATTATCCTTTTTATTGGTGGGATACAGTTATTATGTTTAGGAATTGTTGGAAAGTACATTAGTAAAATTTTCTTAGAGACTAAAAAGCGCCCAATTTATATTATCAAAGAGCGAGATAAAAAATAGATGGAGATGATGAAATGATACTTTTTCCAATATTATTGACAGTGGTTCTTTTTATTGTGAATTTGTCAAACAGAAGTAATATTATTTCTAGATTTTTCTTTTCACTATATTGGGGAATGGGCAGTTTGATTACTTCTGCTTATCTTGTTTTACTTAAAATTGATGATCCTAAGCTACATCATTTATTCCGTTTTGTAAATGGACATCAAAATATTTTTTGCTATTTTATTTATTTAATGGTACCAGTGTCCACATTTTTGATTGTGTATACTCTGAATAAAAAAGAGTATTACACAAAAGAGAAGACATTAAAAATTATGGATAAAATTTTTGTAGGGATATTTACATTTTGTTCTTGGATTGCATTACTTTGCGTTTTAAGTGCAAATTGGGCGATGAATCATTTCCAAGGAATTTCTATTAATCAAATTATTTTTACGTTGACCCAGCCAGTTGAAGGTACTGATCAATCACAAATTGATTCGTATATTGTTGGGCCTTTGATGCAAAGCTTATTCTATATTTTTCTCTTAATTTTCATTATTTATTGTATCAATCGTTTAACAAAACTAAAAAAAGGAATTACTGTTTTTGAATTTATCAGGTTTAAAAAACTGTTGATGAGTGTATTATCGATAGGGATTTTGATTTCTGGCTTTTTGATAAGTATTAATGAAATTGGGTATGCTGAAGTAAAATCTTACTTTTTCGAAAAAAGTGGGTTGTATGAAAAAGCTTATATTAATCCCGAAAAAGTAAATCTAACATTTCCAGAAAAAAAACGCAATTTGATCTATATTTTCATGGAATCCATGGAAACTACCTATATTTCAAAAGATTTAGGCGGTGCACAGAAAGGAAATCTTTTGCCAAATTTGACCAATCGCATTCAAAGTGGAGAAGCGATTAACTTTTCTAATACTGATACCATTGGTGGTGCTCTACCTATTCGTTTAACGGGATTTACGGTTGGTGGAATGGTAGCTCAATCTGCTGGTGTTCCTGTTCGTACTTCTTTAGATAATAATACATTGGATAACAATTCTAATTACCAAAATTTGAAGCAATTCTTACCCGGTGCATATTCCATTGGGGATATTTTAGAAAAGAATGGATATCAAAACTTATTGTTGTTAGGTTCAGATGCGAATTTTGCTGGACGTAAAACTTATTTCCAACAACATGGAAATTATCAAATTATTGATTATAATTATGCGATTGAGAAAAAATGGATTCCAAGCGATTATCATGTTTGGTGGGGATATGAGGATAAAAAGCTATTTGAGAATGCTAAAAATGCAGTGTCTCAAGCTGCTTCATCTGATAAACCGTTTAATTTAACCATGCTAACGGCTGATACGCATTTTGAAGATGGGTATATGTCAGCTGAAACACCGAAATTATACGATAATCAATATTCCAATGTCATTCATTATTCTGATCAATTGGTAAATGACTTTATTAATTGGGTACAGCAACAACCTTTCTATGAAAACACAACAATCGTGATTTCTGGAGACCATTTAAGTATGGATAAAGATTACTTCAATGATATTTCTGATAAGTATCAAAGAACAGTCTTTAATGAAATCATCAATTCACCAATTCAGCCGGAAAATGCTAAAAATCGTCAATTTACGACTTTTGATTTGTATCCGACTACTTTGGCTGCATTAGGTGTTGAGATTGAAGGTAATCGTTTAGGTTTAGGTACAAACTTATTCTCTGGGACTAAGACGGTTCCAGAACGTTTGGGCTATCAAAACTTTGAAGATGAAGTTACCAAAAAGTCGGATTATTATGATCAGAAAATAGCCAAAGATAATCAGTGAGCACCGGGTCCGCCCTGGTGCTCACATTTTTTAATTATCCTTTTATTTCGTGAAAAAGGTGGGTAATTGCGTAAGGTTTTGTGGTATAATGATTTAGATAGATACATTTTGATAGGAGGCGAACTAGGTGTTTCGTTTTTTTCCTGAGAAGAAAAAATCAAGTCAAATAGAAGAATTTACATTTCAACCTGAATTAGGTGTTCCTCGGCATATCGCGATTATTATGGATGGTAATGGTCGATGGGCTACAAATCGTCGCTTACCACGTTTTGCAGGACATAAGGCAGGAATGGACAATGTTAAAAAAATTACGAAGCATGCAGCAAAATTAGGAGTAAAGGCCTTAACTTTATATACTTTTTCGACTGAGAACTGGAAACGTCCAGAAGATGAAGTCAATTATTTGATGAAATTGCCGGTAGATTTCTTTGATACTTTTGTGCCAGAATTAATTGAAGATAATATTCGTGTGCATGCGATGGGTTATTTAGATGCTTTGCCTAAACATACTTTTGATGCAATTCAGCGAGCGATGGCACAAACAGCTCATTGTACAGGGATGGTGCTTAACTTTGCCTTTAATTATGGTTCGCGAGCAGAAATATTAACAGCGGTTCGTCATATCGCTAAAGAAGTTCAAGAGGAGAAAATAGCACTTGAAGAAATCGATGATGCGCTATTTGCCGATCACTTGATGACTAGTTTCTTACCAAGTGAATATCGTGATCCTGAACTAATGATTCGAACCAGTGGCGAAGAGCGAATTAGTAATTTTCTATTATGGCAATTTGCTTATAGTGAATTTTATTTTACTGATACGTATTGGCCTGATTTTGATGAAAAAGCATTAGAGCGGGCTTTAGCGAGTTACCAAATGAGAGATCGTCGGTTTGGTGGCTTAAACAATAAGGAGGACAAGAAATAAATGCGTACACGTGTAATTACTGCCGTGGTAGCTTTAGCGATTTTCTTACCGATTTTATTTATTGGTGGTACGATTTTGCAATTAACGGCAGCATTATTAGCAGTGATTGGCGTTTATGAATTATTTAGAATGCGTCAAATCCAGTTATTGAGCTATGAAGGAGTATTGGCGGCCCTCGGTGCGATTGTGCTCGTCTTGCCAAAAAATCCATGGTTTAGCTTTTTACCAGTTAATACGGAAAAATGGATGCTTTATTATTTTGTGGTTATGCTGATTTTGGGATTAAGTGTGATTTCCAAAAATACCTATACTTTTGATGAAGCTTGTTTTCCGGTTTTAGTCAGTCTATATGTTGGGATTGGCTTTGGTAATTTTGTATCAGCACGTATGGATAAAGATGGGCTTATCGTTTTAATGTTTGCCTTTCTAGTTGTCTGGTCTACTGATATTGGTGCTTATATGTTTGGACGTAAATATGGTAAAAACAAATTATGGCCTGAGATTTCGCCAAACAAAACGGTTGAAGGGGCTTTAGGCGGTATTTTATCTGCGGTAGTTGTAGCAGTGATTTACTTAATCATTTTCCCTGCTAAACAGTATTTTGACCATTCTTTATTTACTGTAGCCTTGATGACGATTGTTTTATCAGTGGTTGGTCAATTTGGTGATTTAGTAGAGTCTGCATTTAAGCGTCATTATGGTGTGAAAGATTCAGGTAAGATTTTGCCAGGGCATGGTGGTATTTTAGACCGCTTCGATAGCATGTTGTTTGTATTTCCAATCATGCATTTATTAGGTTTAATTTAAGTGTAGAGATAGTTAATTTTCAGCGATGGAGATTAGCTATCTTTTTTGACTAGCGAATAAGTAGAATATGATTTATGGGTTTTGTATAGATTTGGCGAGTTGGTGGGAAAATAATGCACAAAAAAGTAAGAAAAATCGATATCCTGGGAACTTCTGGGCAAACTATGGTATATGGTGAGTGTAAGTCGAAACATGACTTAGTTGATACACAAGCGTTAGATAAATTAATCCTATGTAGTCAAATGTTTCCTTATGTGGATAATCATTAATTCTTATTTAGCAAAACAGGTTTTACATCAACATGTCAAGAACGGGCTGAGCAATTAGGCAATGTCGAGTTCGTGACTTTTGCTTATATATATACGTATCTGTCTCAAATTTAACTTTGCAAAATCATGTCTACTCTGTTAAATTTTCGCAATATTTAGCTAAAAAACTTTAAAAATAAGATAAGAAACTGTAAAATGGGTAATAAGTGAGAAAAGGTGTTTACCAAAGAATTTGTTTAGATTAAAAATAATTTTTGAGAAAGCGAGTGATGAGATGAAATCGATTCTAGTTTTTTTGATTATCTTTTCAGTCATTGTCATTGTTCATGAGTTTGGACATTTTTATTTTGCACGTAAATCTGGTATTTTAGTGCGTGAATTTTCTATCGGGATGGGTCCGAAAGTCTTTGCCAAACAAGGAAAAGATGGGGTGGCCTATACGATTCGCTTGCTTCCTTTAGGCGGCTATGTGCGAATGGCCGGTGCAGATGAAGGTGGCGATTTAACACCAGGGATGTTTATTTCATTAGTCGTCGATGAAAACAATGTCGTGCACAAGATGAATTGCTGCGAAAAAGTTGAATTGGAAAATAGTATTCCTTTTGAGGTTGCAGATAGTGATTTAGAAGATGAACTTTATGTAGAAGGCTATGTCAATGGAGATGATAGCAAGCTTGTGCGTTTTGCTGTCGATCATGATGCGACGGTGATTGAATCTGATGGTACTGAGATTCGCATCGCACCACGAGATGTACAATTCCAGTCAGCTAAATTATGGCAACGAATGCTTACCAATTTTGCCGGTCCGTTAAATAATTTCATCTTAACTTTTGTTTTATGTGTGATTTTGGTCTTTATGCAAGGCGGGATGAGTGATCCGAGTACTTCAAAATTAGGTGAGATTATGCCTGCTTCACCTGCTAGTCAAGCTGGATTGAAACAAGGCGATGAAATCAAAACGATTGCTAACAAGAAAATCAGCAATTGGAATGATTTGGTAGATGAAATTCAAAAAAATCCAGGGAAATCACTTGAAGTCAAATATACACGTGATGGTCAAACCAAAACAACAACCTTAACACCTAAAACAGTGACGGTCAATGATGAAAAAGTTGGTCAAATTGGGATTACCATGTATAAGAAAACTGGTGTGATGACAATGATTACAGGTGGTTTTGAAGTGTCGATAAATATGGCTACTCAGATTTTCCAAGCTTTGAAATCAATCATTGTCCAGCCTGATATTAATAAGTTAGGTGGCCCAGTAGCTATTTTCCAACAATCTGCGCAGGTAGCCAATGAAGGTCTCATTACGATTATTGCGTATATGGCGTTGATTTCAGTGAATATTGGGATTTTTAATTTACTCCCAATTCCAGCCTTAGATGGTGGGAAGCTCGTATTGAATATTTTAGAAGCGATTCGTCGGAAACCATTAAAGCCAGAACACGAAGGTATTATTACCATGATTGGTGTAGGGATGATTTTATTGCTCTTTGTTTTAGTCACTTGGAATGATATTCAAAGGATGTTTTTTAGATAATTTTTAGGGGTTAAAAATGAAACAGTCAAATTTATTTATTCCAACTTTGAAAGATTCGTCTACAGAAGGGGAAGAGTATATTCAGTTACTTTTAAAAGGTGGATATATTCGTCAAGTAGGTAGTCATGATTTTGCTTACCTGCCTTTAGCCAATCGAATTATTCAAAAGCTAGAATTATTATTGCGTGCTGAATTACGGGCTTTAGATGCCAATGAGTTACGTTTTAGTGTGACGAATCAAGTGGTACAACAGGAAAGTGTCTTAACCGATAATCAGTTGCAGCTAGTGACCGATTTAGCTTTAACTGATTTTTCGGTCATTCAGTTATTAAGTCGCGAAATTCAGTCTTATCGTCAACTACCACTTACTTTTTATCAAGTACAAACAATTGCAGTAGATGAGCTCAAGCGGATGCACTCTTTATTAAAAGAAACGCATGAACTTTTTGTCGATGGCTTCTTTCTTCATCCGACAAAAGAAGGACGTGAAGCAATTTATCAGCAGCTGTTGATAGCAATCAGCCAGTTTTTAAGTAAATGTGAGATTGACTTTTCGATGTTAACTGGCGATGGTATTCATGCCTTACAATCAAAAGTTTTTACTGGAGATACCGAAAATGGTTATGAGACAGTGCTGAAGGCTTCTTTAGGTTCGTATGCAGCTTTACAGTCTTTAGCAATTAGTCAAGGTAGTAACAAGGTGAGTGCTAAAAATTATCTGGCGTTGGAGCAGCTTCAATCTATTGAAAAGGATGCGCCAAGGTTACAAATTCAGCTATTCAAACAAGCAGAGAAAATCATTGCCGTCTTTATGCGTCAAGAGGATGAATTAAGTGTAGTAAAATTGCATAAAGTTTTAGCAACCGAAGAGATAGTAGACTTTGAAGGTGAGAAGGTTTTTGCCAGTTTGGATGATTTGTTGGCTGAATGTGAGATTTATGCGGATGAGACAGTTTTAACGCAAGCAAACTATATTTTAGCTGATACTGTGTTTCTTGCTGAGAACTATCAAAATGTTAATCTAGCAAGTTTCGAACAAGTTCAATTTGTTGATTTGCGTTTGGTGCATTCTGGTGAAACAGCTATTGAATGTCAAGGAATACTAGAGGCAAGCTCGGCTGTTAGAATTGCCCGTGTGGAAAATATGCGTGCGATTGATTCTTCCGTTTTTCACGTGACCAATGATGAAAATGAGCGTGTTCAGATTGAATTAGGCCATTTTGCGATGAATTTATCAGAAATCTTTGCTTTAATTGTCGATCAAAAGCGTGTGGGTCAAAAAATGAGTTGGCCTCGTGCCATTGCGCCTTTTGATGTACATCTTATTGCTGTTGAAATTCAGGATTATTATCAAAAGCAATTGATGCAATTTGTTGAGGAAAAATTAATCCAGGCAAATTATGAAGTACTTGTCGATGATCGTGAGGAACGCATTGGAGTGAAATTTGCTGAAGCGGATTTGATTGGTTGTCCGATTCGTATCGTGGTCGGTAAAAAAGCAGCCGATCAAGTAGTGGAATTAGAAATTATGTCTAGTCAATCTAAGTTGGAAGTTCGTTTAGATGACTTACTCGGTACATTAGAAATTCTATTATCTCAAAATGCAGAATAAGGAGTGGTAGCCGTGAATTTTCTTTCGCGGACTATCGCTTTTTTTGCTATAATAGATTGTACGTTTATTTATTGTTAAAAAAAGAGGTGTCTGTTTTGTCTATCCAACAAGAAAAATATCATATCTTACTTGAACAAATGCAATTATCGCCTGAAATTTTACAACATCCTTTAATCAAGCAAGGTCAGATGAAACAAGTCAAAGTCTTAAAAGCTGAACGTAAATGGCTGTTTTATCTACAGTTTGCTGAGATTTTACCTTTCGAACTTTATCATTCATTTGTGAGTCATTTGGAAGCGGCTTTTAAGAATATTGCAGAAGTTCAGTTGTTTATTGAAGCTGAGAATACGCAATTTAATCAACAGTTATTGCAAGATTATTATTCATTAGCACTTGTAAAGGCGCAATGTGATACCCCGATGTTACAACAAGCTTTAAAGGGGCAAAAACCAATTCTAAATGGGAATAAGATTTATTTATCGGTTAGTTCTGAATCCATCATGCCTTTATTAAGTCAGCAATATTTGCCAAAGATTGAGAAAAATTATCAACAGTTTGGTTTTCCTAGAATCCGTTTGAATTTGCAATTGGATGCCGAATTAGCTAGTCTAGAACAACAAGCTTATGAAGAACATCAACAGGCGCAAGCACAAATGATGATGGAAAATGCTACTAAAGCCATTGCTAATCAAGAAAAACGCAAACAAGAAAAGGCCGAAGAAGGAGTGAGCTTTTCTGGGCCTATCCAATTGGGGCGTGAAATTAATCCGAATGATGAAATTACGCCAATGGTTGAGATTGTCGAAGAAGAAAATCGTGTGCTCTTTGAAGGTTATATTTTTGATATCGAGATTCGTGAGTTGCGTTCAAAGCGTTCCTTATTACAAATAAAAATTACCGACTATACTTCTTCTTTCATTGTTAAACGCTTTTCAAATAATGATAAAGATGTAGAAATGTTTAACGCGTTGAAAAAAGGCATGTGGGTAAAAGCGCGTGGAAGTATTCAAGAAGATAGTTTTTCACATGAGCTAACGATGATGGCTCAAGATATTTCTGAAGTGTCTCATGCAAGTAGAAAAGATTATGCACCAGATGACCAAAAACGAGTTGAATTACATCTACATTCTAATATGTCAACAATGGATGCGACCAATTCGATTACAGATTTAGTTACCCAAGCTGGAAAATGGGGGCATAAAGCGATTGCCATTACTGATCATGGAGGTGCCCAGGCCTTTCCAGAAGCGCATCAAGCTGGGAAAAAGGCTGGTGTGAAGATTATCTACGGACTTGAGGCTAATATTGTTGATGACCGTGTCGAAGTGGCTTATAATCCTGCACCAATCGAGTTAGAAGATGCTACTTATGTTGTGTTTGACGTGGAAACAACCGGACTTTCGGCTGTATATGATACGATTATTGAATTAGCGGCTGTAAAAATGCATAAAGGGAATATTATTGATACTTTTGATGAGTTTATTGATCCAGGGCATCCACTATCTAATACCACGATTCAATTAACTGGTATTACCGATGATATGGTTCGCGGCTCTAAATCAGAAGCAGAAGTCTTGCAGATGTTTAAAGAGTTTACGGGTGATGCGATTTTAGTGGCCCATAATGCTTCTTTTGATATTGGCTTTTTAAATACGAGCTATGATAAAAAAGGCATGCCAATTTCAACGAATCCAGTCATTGATACGTTGGAACTTGCACGTTATTTGTATCCAGATTTCAAACGTTTTGGATTAGGTGTTTTGACTAAGAAATTTAATGTTGGCTTAGAGCATCATCACCGAGCAATCTATGACTCAGAAGCAACGGCGCATCTAGCTTGGATTTTTATTAAAGAGGCGATGGAAAAGCATGATATGAAGTTGCACCAAGATTTAAATCGTGGTGTTGGCGGTGAAAATGCTTATAAACTGGCGCGTCCTTTCCATGCAACTATCTTAGTAACGACACAAGCTGGCTTGAAAAATTTATTTAAATTGATTTCTTTATCTAATGTGAAATATTTCCATGATAAGGTACCGCGAATTCCTCGGACAGAACTCACACGGTTAAGAGAAGGCTTGATTGTGGGGACTGGCTGTGATAAAGGAGAAGTCTTTGTCGCGATGATGCAAAAAGGTCGTGCTGCGGCAAAAGAACTGGCCCAATTCTATGATTTTATCGAAGTCATGCCAAAACCAGTGTATGCCCCTTTGATTGAGCAAGAATTAGTGAAGAATGAAAAAGACTTAGAAGAAATTATCAAAAATCTAGTTACAATTGGTGAAGAATTAGGTAAGCCTGTCGTAGCAACCGGAAATGTCCATTATTTAAATAAAGAAGATGCCATTTACCGCAAGATTTTGATTAATTCTATGGGTCCAGGTAATCCGTTAAATCGTCATACTTTACCGGATGTTCATTTTAGAACGACTGATGAAATGTTAACTGAGTTTCAATTTTTAGGAGCGGAAAAAGCCCAAGAGATTGTTGTGACGAATCCTAATTTGATTAATGAGCAGTGTGAAGTCGTTATTCCGGTAAAAGATGATTTATATACGCCAAAAATTCCTGGTTCAGAAGAAGAGATTACAGAGTTAAGTTATAAACGGGCCAAAGAATTATACGGGGATCCACTACCTGAAATTGTTGAAAAGCGTTTAGAAAAAGAATTAAATTCGATTATCGGGAATGGATTTTCAGTGATTTATTTGATTGCTCAAAAATTAGTGCATAAGAGTAATGAGGATGGCTATTTGGTTGGTTCCCGTGGATCCGTGGGTTCGAGCTTTGTTGCTACGATGACTGGGATTACTGAGGTGAATCCGTTAGCACCTCATTATCATTGTCCAAATTGTCAGTATTCGGAGTTCTATGTTAATGGTGAATTTGGTTCTGGCTTTGATATGCCGGAAAAAGCCTGCCCAAAATGTGGTACTCGTTTGAAAAAAGATGGGCATGATATTCCTTTTGAGACTTTCTTAGGTTTCCACGGAGATAAGGTTCCCGATATTGATTTGAACTTCTCAGGTGAATATCAACCCCAAGCGCATAACTATACCAAAGTCTTGTTCGGGGAAGACTATGTATATCGGGCAGGAACGATTGGTACGGTAGCTGATAAGACAGCGTACGGATTTGTGAAAGGTTATGAGCGTGATAATGATCTTCACTACCGCAGTGCCGAAGTGGATCGTTTAGCTAAAGGGGCTACAGGTGTGAAACGTACGACTGGTCAGCACCCTGGTGGGATTATCGTTATTCCAGATTATATGGATGTGTATGATTTTACGCCTATTCAATATCCAGCTGATGATCTCAATGCAGAATGGCGTACCACACACTTTGATTTCCACTCGATTCATGATAATATTTTAAAACTTGATATTCTAGGTCATGATGATCCTACCGTGATTCGGATGTTACAAGATTTATCGGGAATTGAGCCGAAAACCATTCCGACAGATGACCCTGAAGTAATGAAAATTTTCCAAGGTCCGGAAGTATTAGGGGTTACCGAAGAGCAGATTGGTTCAAAAACAGGGACATTAGGGATTCCCGAATTTGGGACTCGTTTTGTTCGTGGAATGTTAGAGCAAACCAAACCCCATACCTTTGCTGAGTTGCTGCAAATTTCGGGGCTATCACATGGTACCGATGTATGGCTAGGAAATGCTGAAGAACTGATTCGAAATGGTACCACAACGCTAGCCGATGTTATCGGTTGTCGTGATGATATCATGGTTTATTTGATGCATGCGGGTCTAGATAATGGTCTGGCCTTTAAGATTATGGAAAGTGTGCGTAAAGGTAAGGGGATTCCAGATGATTGGCAAGAGGAAATGCGAAAACAAGAAGTGCCAGAGTGGTATATTGAGTCTTGTTTGAAGATTAAATATATGTTCCCGAAAGCCCATGCCGCAGCTTATGTCTTAATGGCGTTACGGGTGGCTTACTTTAAGGTTTACTTCCCGATTCTTTATTATTGTGCTTATTTTTCTGTACGGGCCGATGATTTTGATTTGGTGGCGATGTCTCGAGGAAAAGCAGCAGTAAAAGCACGTATGGATGAAATTAATGAAAAAGGAATGGAAGCTTCAACCAAAGAAAAGAACTTGTTGACGGTCTTAGAATTGGCCAATGAAATGCTAGAACGCGGTTTTGAATTTGGGATGATTGATCTTTATAAATCAGATGCCGTGAACTTTGTCATTGAAGGTAATAAGTTAATTGCGCCATTTCGAGCTGTGCCAAGTTTGGGGATTAACGTAGCCAAACAAATCGTCCAAGCACGTGAAGAAGGCGCGTTTTTATCTAAAGAAGACTTAGCCACTCGTGGTAAGGTTTCAAAAACTTTGATTGAATATATGTCTGAACATGGGGTACTTGATGGCCTACCTGAAGAAAACCAACTTTCTTTATTTGATAATCTCTTTTAGGGGGAATCTTTATGTTGCAAAAAATTGACTTAGCTACTTGGCCTCGACGCGAAGTTTTTACCTTTTTTTCTCAAATGTCCAATCCTTTTTACATGGTGAGCTTTAAGCAAGAGGTGACAAACTTAGTAAAATATTGTAAAGAGTCGCAACTATCTTTTTACTATGCTTTGATTTATCTTACTTGCCAAGCGATGAATGAGATAGAAAATTTTCGCTATTTCTTAAAAGACGAAGAGGTCTATGTATATTCGAAACGGATTCCAAGTTTTACCGATTTGAAAAAAGACAGTGATCAATTTCATATTGTAACGATGGATTTGAAAGCAGATTTACGTGATTTTTGTCAGCAAGCAAGTGTCCGATCAAGTCAGCAATCAACATTTATCGCGCCTTTTGCTGAAGAAAACTTGATTTATTATTCATGTTTGCCTTGGATAGATTTGACTGCCTTAACCAATGAGCGTGATTTAGCAAATCCTAAGGCAAAAGATGACAATATCCCACGGATTAGTTGGGGAAAATATACCAAAAATCAGGACAGAATTGAACTAGTGATATCATTGGAAGTCAACCATCGCTTTGTAGACGGCTTGCATGTTGGTCGTTTTGCTGAAAAATTGACACAAATGATTGAAAAATTATAATCAAAAAAAGGATGAGAGCTGTTTCATTGAACAATTCTCATCCTTTTTTACTTATATTAAGGTTAATTTGCAGACGACTTCACATCTAGCGGTATGAGGAAACATGTCTACGGATTGCATATAATCGACGCGGTATTTTTGACTGAGTGTGACTAAGTTTTTCGCTAAGGTAGACACATTACAAGAGACATAAACGAGCTGTTGACTAGGATATTTTAATAATGCATTTAATAATTGTCCGTCTAATCCTGTTCTTGGCGGATCGACAATAATGACATCTGCTTGAAATCCTTCAGCTAACCATTTAGGGAGTAAATCTTCAGCTGTTCCGACTTCGTAATGGGTATTTGCTACTCCGAGGCGTTGGGCGTTTTTCTTAGCATCTTCAATCGCAGCTGGGATAATATCCATGCCACGAACTTCTTTGACTTGTTTGGCTATACTTAGACCAATTGTACCTACCCCACAATAAGCATCTACTACGCTTTCGTTTCCTGTAAGCGTGCAGGCTTTGATTGCTTCATCATACAAAATTTTTGTTTGTGTAGGATTTAATTGGAAAAAGGCTCTGGCAGATAAATCAAAGACGACTTCATTGATTTGCTCGGTAATCGCTTCTTTTCCTACTAAATGAATCGTTTCATCGCCCATAACTAGGGATGTCTGTTTGGCTTGAATATTTTGCATGATAGACACCACTTCAGGACATTGACTTTGAATCAGACGCAAAAGACTATTTAAGTTAGGAATTTGGCGTTTGGTTGAAATCAAGACTAATTGGACTTCACCAGTTTCAATTCCCACGCGAACCATCAAGGTTTTCAATATACCTGTCTTTTTCTTTTCGTTATAGATAGGAATTTGATAACGATTTAACAGGCGCACAACCGTATTTAGTACTTTTTGCGTTGTTTCTTCTTGTACAAGGCAATTTTCGATAGCGACTAACTGATGTGAATTTTCTTTATAGAGACCGGCTTCGATTTTTTTCAATTTTGGATTAAAACGTAATTGAAACTGGGCTTTGTTGCGGTAGTGCCAAGGATTTTTCATGCCGATTGTTGGACGTAATTCATAATTTTGATAGCCAGTGGGTTTGAATTTTTCCAGTGCTTGTTTGAGTAAATCGCGTTTGAAATCAAGTTGGGCCTGATAATTCAAATGCATCAACTGACATCCGCCGCATGCATCATAATAGGCACATGCTGGCTGTACGCGGTCTTTGCTAGGCTTTAATATTTTTATGATTTTCGCATAGGCATATTTAGGAGTTGTTTTTGTCACTTGCACGAGCACTTCTTCATCTGGAAGCGCATTGGCAACGAAAATAATCATTTTTTGGTGATAGCCGATGCCTTCTCCGTTAATACCGAGACGTTTGATTTTGATTTGAAATTTTTGCTTTTCTCTAAGTTGAACCATGTCCTTTTCCTTTCACATTTGCTAGTAACATCATAACGCATATGCTAAGTTTTTTTCAACAGTTCAGATAGATTATTATTTTAGTGAGATATGTTACAATAATAAAAGTATACGAAAGGACTGATAGTAATGATTATTCAAAAAATGACGCAAAAAAAGGCGAAAAGTTATGAAATTACGCTTGATGATCAACGGACTTTTATCGTATCTGAAGACGTCTTGGTGAAATTTCGCTTATTAAAGGGAAAAGAAATCGATGAGTCATTATTAGCCGAAATCAAAAAGGCAAGTGCTTATGATATCGGTTTGCAGCAAGCTTTAAATTATTTAAGTTATCAATTACGTACCGAAAAAGAAATCGCAGCCTATCTGAAAGAAAAAGAAATTGGCTCTGAAGATATCCAAAAAATTTGTCAGTATCTAAAAAATCAGTGTTTGATTGATGATGTGCAATATGCGAAAAGTTATTTGCAAACGGCTTTACGCTTAAATGATAAGGGACCTACAGTGATTGCGAATAAATTAAAGGCAAAAGGAATTGCGGATAATATTATTGAGAAAGTCTTGCCGCTTTATACCAAAGAGCAGCAAATAGAGATTGCCAAAAAAGCGGTCGAAAAAATGTTAAAACGCCAAAGCAATCAAAGCCACTATCAAATCCTACAAAAGTGTAAATTATCTTTGGTGCAAAAAGGGTTTAGCTATGCAGTAGTGGATGAGGCGATGCGACAAATTGAAGTAGAAGTCGATGAAGAAGCAGAGTACGCCAAATTAGTGAAAGAGGCAGAAAAAATCATTCATCGTATCAAAGGGAAAAATGATTATGAGAAAAAGCAAAAATTTAAACAAAAACTTTATCAAAAAGGTTTTGACCTAAGTTTGATTCAACAATATATCGATGAGGAATGGCTAGATGAATAATACTTTTGAACAACTTTCGACAAATGAAGTCGCACAATTACAAAAAAATTTTTTAGACTGGTATTTTATGCATGCTCGAAATTTGCCTTGGCGTGAAAATACCGATCCGTATCGCATTTGGATTTCTGAAATTATGTTACAACAGACTCGGGTGGATACGGTCATTGATTATTTTCATCGTTTTATGCAAACTTTCCCAACAATAAAAGATTTAGCTCATGCAGATGATGAAAAACTTTTAAAAGTCTGGGAAGGATTAGGCTATTATTCTAGAGCCCGTAATTTAAAAGTAGCCGCCAATCAAATTATGGATGAATATGATGGAAAATTTCCCCAAACGCCTACTGAGATTAGTAAGTTAAAGGGGATAGGACCGTATACTACCGGGGCGATTAGTAGTATTGCCTTTCATCTACCTGAACCAGCCATTGATGGAAATGTGATGCGGGTGGTGAGTCGACTCTTTTTAATCAAGGAAGATATTGCTAAAGCGAGTAGTCGGAAAGTTTTTGATCAAGCAGTGAGAAAAATAATCCCAGAAAGATATCCCGGTGAATTTAACCAAGCCTTTATGGACCTGGGTTCTAGTATTTGTACACCGACAAGTCCTAAGTGTAATGAATGTCCTTTAAGCCCTTTTTGTCTTTCTATGCAAGAAGGGCTTCAAGAACAGTTTCCAGTGAAAAGCAAAAAAGCCAAGCCTAAAGATCAATATTTTGTAGCTTTTGCCCTAGAAAATTTACAAGGGGCCTATCTATTAGAAAAAAGATCAGAGGGCAGACTTTTAAAAGATATGCTACATTTTCCAATTGTAGAAATTCAGCAAGAAGATTATCAAAAACTTTTAAAAAACTTCTCTGAAAATCGAGTGGATTTGTTCCCTTCTTTGATGCAACCCACACTATTTGATGCAGAGTCGCTTGTTGCTGAGAGTCAAATGGCTTATGATATTGTTCCTTTATCACAAATAATTCAACCTCTTTATGCCAAGGGGAAGTTACCCTTTTATCAAACAAAGATATCCTGGTATCCAGCGCATTTAGGAGAAATTACCCATATATTTACGCATCTGAAATGGCATATTCTCTTATTTCAGGGAAAACTATTAGAAAGTGTTGAAAAGGATGATTTTTACACAAGGGAACAGATGAAAGAATTGCCGCTACCTAAAATGCAACATAAATTATTAAATAAAATGCACAAACTTAATAAAGATTTCTAGCCATTCACGCAAATTATTGCTATAATGATTTTGACGTAGGTGGATAACACCCGAACAAATGCACAAAAAGCTGCTGAGGGAAGGGTTAAGATGCGAATACCAAAAGAAGGTGAGTTTGTCAGCATTCAAAGCTACAAACATGACGGCAAATTGCATCGAACGTGGCGTGATACAATGGTATTGAAGACCAGTGAGCATTCAATTATCGGCGTGAATGATCATACCCTTGTGACTGAATCAGATGGTCGGCGTTGGGTAACCAGAGAGCCAGCCATTGTGTATTTTCATAAGAAGTATTGGTTCAATATAATAGCAATGATTAGAGAAAAGGGAGTGTCATATTATTGTAATTTAGCTTCTCCCTTCCTTTTAGATGAGGAAGCGTTGAAGTATATTGATTATGATTTGGATATTAAAGTTTTTCCTGATGGAGAGAAACGTTTGTTAGATGTGGATGAATATGAATTACATAGCAGGATTATGCACTATCCACAAGACATTGATTTTATCTTGAAAGAAAATGTTAAAATCCTAGTTGATTGGATTAATAACGGTAAAGGTCCCTTCTCTGATAGCTACGTCGATATTTGGTATAATCGCTACAAGCAATTGTCGCAAAAATGATTAAAAAAGATGGGTAATTATTTTACTCATCTTTTTTTTACTATCAAAATAGGTTATAATATTGAAAAAACGGAGGTAGACTATGTTTGAAAAATTAAGGAAATCCAAGCTATTTTTTTGGTCAGTTGAATTATTAGTATTAGCCACATTTGTTTTTGTATTGACCAGAGTTGATTTCCTATTGAAACCATTAGGCGTATTTTTTTCAACTTTATTTGCGCCAATCTTAATTTCAGGATTTCTGTATTATATGCTAAATCCTCTAGTAGAATTTTTAACTGAAAAATTAAAAATAAAACGGATTTTCGCAATTATTTTTGTTTTCTTATTGTTGATTGGTGTTATCGCTTTGGTCGTGATGGCTGTCATTCCAAACTTAATCAAACAATTAACGCAATTAGCTGCAAATATTCCGGATTTTATTCAGCAAATTGAGTTGGCAATTAAAGGCCTAGCTAAAAATGAAGCTTTAAAACATTTAGATATCAATCAAGAGCTCGCAAAACTCAATCTATCCTATGGCACGATTATTCAGAAGTTTATGAGTGGGGTGGCAATTAGTCTAAGTTCTGTCTTTTCAACGCTTGCTTCTGCGGCGATGTTGATTATTACCGTTCCATTTATCTTATTTTATATGCTAAAAGATGGTCATCGTGCAGTTCCAAATATTTTGCGTTTTGTTTCTGAGAAGCGCAAAGAGTCAGTGGCTAATCTATTAAAAGAAATGAATCAGACCTTAGCCAATTACATTAGCGGACAGATGATTGAGTGTCTTTTTGTCGGAACATTTACCTTTTTAGGTTATATGATTTTTGGTATTAAATATGCCTTTTTATTAGGTGTTATTGCTGGAATTACGAATTTAGTACCATATTTAGGTCCTTATTTAGGTTTATTACCAGCTATTGTGGTCACTATTTTTAATAATCCATTTCAAGCCATTATTTGCTGTGGTGTAGTATTAGTTGTCCAACAAATTGATTCTAACGTCATTTATCCAAATGTTATCGGAAAATCTTTATCTATCCATCCATTAACGATTATTATCATTTTATTAGTCGCAGGCAATTTAGCAGGCTTATTGGGTATCTTTTTAGGAGTACCTTTATATGCGATTGGCCGCACAGTTTTGGCTTTTGGTTATCGTATGTTAAAAGAATAAAGGTGCTAAAAAAGAATAGCTTATATATCAGTTTATAAAAATATAACATGAAACTTGTAATTTGGATAAATTCTGTTTTTTTAGATTGCAAATTCAGCAAATTTATGGTACGATTTTAGCGTGGTTTATTCCACGCTTTTTTTCTATATTATATTATTTTTAAGGAGATCGATAAAACTATGAATGCTGACCCCGAGAGTCAGTCGCTTTTAGCGCAAATTTTACTATTAGTTGTTTTAACATTAATTAATGCCTTTTTGGCAGCTTCAGAGATTGCTGTGGTTTCAGTTAACCGTAATCGTCTTGAGCAAAAAGCTGATGAAGGTGATGTCAAAGCAAAAAAATTATTAAAAATTATTGCTGAACCTACGAATTTTTTATCAATAATTCAAGTAGGTATCACTTTGGTTAACATCTTGTCAGGGGCTTCTTTGGCAGATAATTTAGCCAATCGTTTAGCACCTTTATTAGGTGGTGGTGCAGCAGCTAAAAATATTGCTAGTGTGATTGTATTAGCGATATTAACTTTTGTCTCTATCGTTTTCGGTGAGTTATATCCAAAACGAATTGCGATGAATAAGTCTGAAGAAGTAGCCAACTTAACTTCTGGTACAATCCGTTTGTTAGGAATTGTCGCTAAACCTTTTGTGTGGTTGCTTTCTGCTTCAACTTCACTTTTAGCTAAACTTACACCTATGGAATTTGATGATGAAGATTCTAAGATGACGCGTGATGAAATGCGTTATATGTTAGAAAATGAAGGTGTCTTAGAAGATGACGAGTTAGAAATGGTACAAGGGGTATTCTCGCTTGATACAAAAGTGGCTCGTGAAGTCATGGTTCCACGGACCGATGCCTTTATGGTGGATATTAACCGTCCAATCGATGAAATTGTGAGTGAGATATTATCTGAAAACTTTTCAAGAATTCCGGTTTATGATGATGATAAAGATAAAATTATCGGAATCTTACATACAAAAAACTTATTAAAAGGTGCCTTTAAGTTAGGATTTGAAAATTTAAATCTTAAAAAGCTATTGCAGGAGCCTTTATTTGTACCGGAAACCATTTTCATTGATGACTTGCTTTATGAATTGAAGAAGACCCAAAATCAAATGTCTATTTTACTTGATGAATATGGTGGTGTGGTTGGTATTGTCACATTAGAAGATTTATTAGAAGAAATCGTTGGTGAAATAGATGATGAATCTGATGAAGTCGAAACCCTATATGAAAAAGTAAATGATAACGAATATATTATTCAAGGACGTATGCTTATTGAAGAGTTTAATGAACTTTTTGAAACAGATTTGCACATGTCTGATGTGGATACAATGGCTGGCTATTTAATTACAGCGTTAGGTACGATTCCTGATCAAGGAGAGCAGTTATCCTTTGACGTTGATAATGTGACTTTGGTAGCTGAAGAGATGGAAGGCACACGTTTATTAAAATTACGGGCCATCTTCCATGAAGAAAAATCAGTCGAGCCAGAAGAAGAACGTCGCGTATTCCGCAAAGAATTTGAAGAAGATGAACCAAGACGTTAATCATTTTGAGAAATCATGCAATTTTGTGTGGTTTCTCTTTTTGTTTGTCTAAAGCTATGCTAAAATAGCAAGGTATGTAGATTTATTTGAAAGGAACGAAGACAAAGATGCATAATCCAAAACAAAAGGAACAAATGAACAGCCGCCGTACTTTTGCGATTATTTCTCACCCGGATGCTGGTAAAACAACTATCACCGAGCAGCTTTTACTTTTTGGTGGCGCAATTCGTCAAGCAGGTACGGTTAAAGGGAAAAAGACTGGGAACTTTGCAAAATCTGACTGGATGGAAATTGAGAAACAACGTGGGATTTCAGTAACTAGTTCAGTCATGCAGTTTGATTATGATGGTAAACGTGTTAATATTTTGGATACACCTGGACACGAAGATTTTTCTGAAGATACTTATCGAACATTAATGGCTGTGGATAGTGCAGTCATGGTTATTGATAGTGCGAAGGGGATCGAAGCACAAACTAAAAAACTATTCCAAGTTGTTAAAAAACGTGGGATTCCAATTTTTACTTTTATCAATAAGCTAGATCGTGATGGCCGTGAACCATTAGATTTATTAGAAGAACTGGAAGAATTGCTAAATATCGAATCTTATCCAATGAATTGGCCAATCGGGATGGGAAAAGGCTTGGAAGGGTTATATGACCGTTTTAATCATCGAGTAGAATTATATCGTCCAGAAAGCTATGATAATGAACGTTTTGTCCCGCTTGATGAAAATGGGGAAATTGATGCTAATCATAAATTGACTCAAAACAGTATTTACCAACAAGTGCTAGAAGAAGTGGAATTGTTAAAAGAAGCAGGGGATGCCTTTGATGAAGAAAAGATTGCTCGTGGGGATCAAACGCCGGTATTCTTCGGCTCTGCTTTAACAAACTTTGGCGTACAAACATTTTTAGAAACATTCTTACAGTTTGCGCCAGCGCCTCATGCACATAAGACAGTTGAGGGTGAGTTATTGGATCCTATGACGGAAGAATTTTCAGGTTTTGTCTTTAAGATTCAAGCCAATATGAATCCAGCCCATCGCGATCGAATTGCTTTTGTAAGGATTTGTTCTGGGACTTTTGAACGTGGAATGGATGTCACTTTACAACGTACAGGCAAAAAGATGAAACTAAGTAATGTCACCCAATTTATGGCTGATACGCGCGAAAATATTGAAGAAGCGGTGGCCGGCGATATTATTGGGGTATATGATACTGGAAATTACCAAATTGGGGATACCCTCACAGAAGGTAAGTTGAAAGTACAGTTTGAAGAATTACCATCCTTTACGCCAGAAATCTTTATGCGTGTAACTGCTAAAAATGTTATGAAGCAAAAATCTTTCCATAAAGGTATTTATCAGTTAGTACAAGAAGGGGCCATCCAATTATACAAAACTTACCTCACTGATGAATATATTATCGGGGCAGTCGGTCAACTACAATTTGAAGTCTTCCAATATCGGATGAAAAATGAATATAATGCTGAAGTAGTTATGACACCAATGGGCAATAAAATTGCACGTTGGATTAAGCCAGAAGATTTAGATGAAAAGATGAGTTCTAGTCGGAATATCTTGGCTAAAGACCGTTTTGATCAACCATTATTCTTGTTTGAAAATGAGTTTGCGATGCGTTGGTTTGCGGATAAATATCCAAATGTTGAGTTAAAAAGTCTATTATAAAATAAAAAAGAGTCGCCCGGGATTTAGGCGGCTCTTTTTGGTAAATGAGTCTAAATTAAGATGCTTTTTTAGGGATAGAAATTTCGATTAATCCTTCTGAATCCAAAACTTTGATTTCATTTTCGTTAAAACTATTTGCGGGTAATTTTTGGATAAAATAATTGCGGATTTCTTCAATTTCGCTGTGTCGGATTTTACGTTTATTGTTATAAAGTAAAATTTCAACGTGGCTTGGAGCAAGCGTGTAAATCACTAGAGTATCACCGGCTGTGTAAACTTTTACTAGCTCAGCATCAGTACTTTCTAATTGACTCATTACCAACCTTGAATGACTGTTTGTGACATTGATAAGTTTCATGGTACTCACCTCTGATTTGCTTTTCCCTACGTTCATTATATATGAATTTTGTGTAAAATTAAACTAGTAAAAACATAAATTCAAAAATATTTTACACCTATGAAAATACTATGGAATACTTCATGAAATATTTATACTTTTGTTTATAACATTTGTTTTAAATAATAAATACAAAAAAACAGCTACCAAATAGAATAACTATTGATAGCTGCTATCATTTATTCTGCTGCTCTTACGATGATTTCGCCATTCTCATCCAGGACAGCTTGCATGTTTTTAACATCAGGTGCATCAAGATAGCATTCAGCTACTTGGTCTTCAATTTTGTCTTGAATGACGCGGCGTAATGGACGAGCTCCCATGGCTGGGTTATAGCCAAGTTCTACTAATTTTTCCTTCACTGTATCATCAACATCAACATGAATTTCTTGACGTGCCAATTGGTCATTGACTTCTGATAGCATTAAATCAAGAATCAATAATAGATTTTCTTTTGATAAAGCTTTGAATTCAACAATGCCATCAAAACGGTTAAGAAATTCAGGTGTGAAGAATTGGTTCAATTGACCAAGAACTGATTTTGTACGGCCCTCGATAGCTGCACCAAAACCAACACTTGCTTCAATCTTACCAGCACCTGCATTGCTTGTCATAATGATAATCGTATCTTTAAAGCTGACTGTACGTCCTTTGGCATCTGTAAGACGACCATCATCTAGAATTTGTAGGAACATGTGCAAGACATCAGGATGTGCTTTTTCAATTTCGTCTAATAAAATCAAGCTATATGGATTACGACGCACTTTTTCAGTTAATTGGCCTGCTTCTTCATAGCCAACATATCCTGGTGGGGAACCAATTAATTTAGAAACGCTGTGTTTTTCCATATATTCAGACATATCAAAACGAATCATCGCATCGGTTGAACCAAATAATTCATAGGCTAATTGTTTGGCTAATTCAGTTTTACCGACACCAGTTGGCCCAACAAATAGGAATGAGCCGATTGGACGATTGACTTTACCTAAGCCGATACGATTACGACGAATAGCTTTACTTACTTTTTCTACGGCTTCTTGTTGACCAATGACTCGTTTATTTAGGTCATCAGCAAGATTTTTCAATTGGGTTTGTTCCTTTTCTTTCAAATCACCAACTGGAATACCTGTTTTTTCTTCCACGATTTTTTCCATGTCCTTTTCAGTAACAAAAGGCATTTCTTCATCCTCTACTTGTGTTTTCATCAATTTTTCAAGTTTTGTGATTTGATCGCGGTAATAAGCAGCTTTTTCAAAGTCTTCTTCTTGAGAGGCTTCCCGTTTTTGTTGTTGCGCATAGTCTAATTTCTTTTCAATTGACTTAGGATCGACAAAAGCAATGGTTAAATTCTTTTTAGATCCAGCTTCGTCGAGTAAATCAATTGCTTTATCTGGTAGGAAGCGATCTTGAATATAACGGTTAGAAAGAATAGCTGCTTGTTTAATTGCTTCATCTGTGTATTTCACATGATGATAATCTTCGTAGCGTTTTTGAATCCCTTTTAAGATAGTAATCGTTTCTTCAACACTTGGTTCATCAACTTGGACTGGTTGCATACGACGCTCAAGGGCGGGGTCTTTTTCAATCATACGGTACTCATTTAATGTAGTTGCACCAATTAACTGTAATTCACCACGCGCAAGAGAAGGTTTTAATATATTACCTGCGTCTAATGCACCTTCACCAGCTGAACCCGCACCGACAATTTCATGTACTTCATCAATGAAAAGAATAATATTATCGGCATTCGTAACTTCTTGAATCAATTGTTGCATGCGTTCTTCAAATTGACCACGAATGCCTGTACCTTGAACTAAAGAGGCTACGTCTAAGCGAATAACTTCTTTTCCTTGTAATTTTTGTGGTACTTCTTCAGCAACAATTTTTAAGGCTAATCCTTCAACAACAGCGGTTTTACCAACACCTGGTTCACCAATAAGTACTGGATTATTTTTATTTCGGCGATTTAAAATTTCAATGACACGATTAATTTCTTGATCACGACCAATGACTGGATCAATTTTTCCATCACGTGCTTGTTGGGTAATATTTACACCAAATTGATCAAGCAAGCCATTTCCGCCGTTTTGTCCTTGATGTGGAGGTTGACCACCCATAAAACCATTTTGAGTAGGTGGGACTTGTTGATTTTGAGGATTTTGTTGTATTTGTCTTGAAAATTGACTTAATAAATCATCAAAATTACTAAAGCCAAATGGATCTTGATACATGGTTTGATTCATGTTGCCTTGATTGGCTTTCAGCTTTTGATAGCAATTTTGACATAAATCAAACTGTCTTTTTTGACCATTGACACTTGTATATAGGTGGATGGTTGCTTCGTTTTTACCACAGTTTTGGCAATTCATGGACATCATCCTTTACTAAAAATATCTATTCAGCCATCTATTGTTTGACCAATATTGACCTTATGATTTTATTATACGTTTTTTTCTTGATTAAGCAAGAAACATGCTCTCAAAGATATTTTTTCGTTCTTTTCAATTTTTTTAAAGTCGGTATAATAAAAATGGTGATGAATATATCGTAAACAAGATAAATATAACATCGACATGTAAGGAGGTGTGAAAGTTTCATGAAAACAGTAGAAGAGTTTGCGGCACTATTGAAGCAACTACTAGATGGTACAATTCAAGAATTAGTAGTGGAACAAGCTGAGTATTTCAACTTTAGAGAGGCTTGGCTAAAATTGCCAAACCGAAATGAGGTCATCGGTGAAGCAGGACTAAATGGACGTATCATATACAGAATAAAAAAATAAATGAATCATCACACATTCTGAATAAATTGTTCAAAAACGGTTGTCTAAATGCAAAAAAAATGGTAATCTAATCAAGGAAAGGGTGTTACGTAAAGCAATATTTATTTGCTGATAAAAAAGAAAACCCTAACAATAATATTTCTTTCAATAAAGGAGATCGATTCATATGGAAAAAAAATCATTTAACGTAGTTGCTGACACAGGAATTCACGCTCGTCCTGCAACATTATTAGTACAAACTGCAAGCAAATTCGCTTCAGATATCAACTTAGAATACAAAGGTAAATCTGTAAACCTTAAATCAATCATGGGCGTTATGTCTTTAGGTGTTGGCCAAGGTGCTGATGTTACTATTTCTGCTGAAGGTGCTGACGAAAAAGAAGCAATCGCAGCTATTACAGAAACAATGGTTAAAGAAGGTTTGTCTAACTAATGGTTGAAATGCTAAAAGGAATCGCCGCAAGTGATGGTGTTGCTGTAGCTAAGGCTTACCTATTAGTTGAGCCGGATTTATCATTTACCAAAGTTAATGTTGAAGATATTGATGCAGAATTTGCTCGCTTGGACGATGCTTTAGCACAATCAAAAGCTGAGTTGGAACAAATTCGTGAAAAAGCAGCAAGTACTTTAGGTGAAGAAGAAGCAGCTGTATTTGACGCTCACTTGATGGTTTTATCAGACCCAGAAATGATTGGTCAAATTAAAGACGCAATCAAATCAAATAAAGTAAATGCAGAGGCTGCCTTAAAAGAAGTGACGGATATGTTTATTTCTATTTTTGAAGGTATGGAAGATAATAAATACATGCAAGAACGTGCTGCCGATATTAAAGACGTGACGAAACGTGTATTAGCGCACTTATTAAATGTAGTGCTTCCAAGCCCTGCAATGATTAACGAAGAAGTAGTCGTTGTTGCACATGACTTGACTCCAAGTGATACTGCACAATTAGACCGTCAATTCGTTAAAGCGTTCATCACTGATATTGGTGGACGTACATCTCACTCTGCAATTATGGCCCGTTCTTTAGAAATTCCTGCAATTGTAGGTACAAATTCAGTGACTTCAAAAGTAAACGCTGGTGATTTAATCGCTGTAAACGGTATTACTGGTGAAGCGATTGTACATCCAACTGAAGAACAACAAGCTGCTTTCATCAAAGCTGGTGAAGACTATGCCGCTCAAAAAGCAGAATGGGAAAAACTAAAAAATGAAAAAACAGTTACTGCAGATGGCCAACATTTTGAATTAGCTGCTAATATTGGTACACCAAAAGATTTAGCAGGGGTTCACAATAATGGGGCAGAAGCGGTTGGTTTATACCGTACAGAATTCTTGTACATGGATTCACCTGACTTCCCATCAGAAGAAGATCAATTCGAAGCCTATAAAGCTGTATTAGAAGGTATGGATGGTAAACCTGTTGTTGTTCGTACAATGGATATCGGTGGGGACAAAGAGTTACCATATCTTGATTTACCACATGAAATGAATCCATTCTTAGGTTACCGTGCATTACGTATTAGCTTATCTGAACTTGGTGATGCAATGTTTAGAACACAATTACGTGCTTTATTACGTGCAAGCGTATATGGTACTTTACGTATTATGTTCCCAATGGTTGCAACGCTTAAAGAATTCAGAGCCGCTAAGAAGATGTTTGAAGAAGAAAAAGCCAAATTGGTTGCGGAAGGTGTAGCAGTTTCTGATGCTATCCAAGTAGGTATCATGATTGAAATTCCTGCTGCCGCTGTTTTAGCTGATAAATTTGCAAAAGAAGTTGATTTCTTCAGTATCGGTACCAACGATTTAATTCAATACTCAATGGCTGCTGACCGTATGAGTGAACGTGTATCTTATCTATATCAACCATATAACCCATCTATCTTACGTTTAATTAAGAACGTAATTGATGCAGCACATGCAGAAGGTAAATGGGCTGGTATGTGTGGAGAAATGGCTGGTGACCAAACTGCTGTGCCATTACTTGTTGGTATGGGCTTAGATGAGTTCTCAATGAGTGCGACTTCAGTTCTTAAGACTCGTAGCTTAATGAAACGCTTAGATACTGCTAAGATGAAAGAATTAGCAGATCGTGCGTTAAACGACTGCGATACTATGGAAGATGTTGTTGAATTAATCAACGAATATGTAAAATAATAACCGTATATTAAAAGACTAGGTTTTTGGCCTAGTCTTTTTTTGTAATGTTTGAATTTTGAGGTAGATTAGCTTTCATCTGTTTGATAAGTTCTTCAAAACGAATGCCTTTACGGTAATTTGCGATAAACTCAAATATAGGTGTTAGAAAGTAAATAAAGATGCCATATTTAGGAATTACTAAGGCGATACCAAGCAAAATAATATCGAATAAAAAGACGAATACCGTTCTTTTCGCTAACCATCGATGGATAAATGTTGCTTTTTGCCATTGCAGCGTGCTTAATTCATTTTTGACAATAATTAAAGCAAGTAGATGATAAAGTAGGGCAGCGATTAAGTTGATACTGCCAAAAAATAAAATGCTAATGGTTGGATTTGGATAATTCACTAACATTTTTACCGCAATCGGAAACAAGGATAAACTTAGATGAAATGAGACATCCACCACGAAAGCTTGATGCGTTGTTTGTTTTGCTAAATTCATCAAATTGGTTCGCTGATACCAAAAATCAATTAGGATAATAAAACTAATAATAAATAAACCAATTTCTTCAAATAAGCCAATCAATTCAGTCGTATTATGCGGAACAGTAATTTCAAGTACTAAAATCGTCATAATGATGGCAATTATCGCATCGCTTAATGTATCAAAACGTTCTTTTAATTTGGTCATTTCACTTCCCCTTTAGGTAAATAATGTAGTAAAAAATTTTCAGCATTTAGATAGCTGATTTTATCAATTTGTCTACTTGTAAATCCTTTTTGCTTAAGTGCCTGGATAATTTTTGGAAAGCTATTGACATCATTTAAGTCTGAATGTACAGGGATGCCGTCAAAATCTGAGCCAAAGCATAGATGATCTTCGCCGACCAATTGATACATATACCATAAATGTTCGCTTATCGCTTCTGGTAGATATTTTTGTTGATTTAATTTTAGAAATTGATCAAAGAAATTAATACCAATCACTCCGTTTTTATCAGCAATCTTTTGAATCAATTCATCACTTAAATTTCTAGGATGAGGCGTTAATTTTCGGGCGTTTGAGTGGCTAGCAATAATTCCTTGAGTGGAGGAAGCCAATACATCTTTAGCGACTTGATCACTAGCATGAGATAAATCGATAATCATCTGTAGGTCATTCATTCTTTCAATACATTCAAAGCCAAATTTAGTTAAGCCTGTCTGGTTATCTGCTAAAATTTGCTTTTCTTTATCCCAATACAGGATATTCGGTGTGCCAATTTCGTTTGAATAATTCCAAGTCAAAGTAATTAAGCGTATACCAAGTTGATAAAACTCCTCCAAATTTTCGATTTTTCCTTCTAGAATCCCTCCTTCCTCAAGGGTTAACAAAGCACTTATTCGCTTATTTACTTTATTTTCGTTATAGTCAGCCTGAGATTTAATAAGACCAATAGTGGCTGCATTTTTTTCTAGTTCCTTGATAAAACGCTGGTACATTTGTAAGGCAGTTTCTTTGCGGTTGGGATATTGCTTTTTATCTAGAAAAATTGCAAAAGTTTGCAACAAAAAATCATTTTGTTGGAGTCGTTTTAGGTCAATTTGAAAATCATTTTCTAAAAGATTGCTATTATTATCTTCATAAAGTTTCGTGATTGTATCACAGTGTAAGTCAATCATCGGCATATACATCATTCCTTTTAAATTTTGATTCTAGTATAGCACTTGAAAAATATTTTGAAAAATGGAAATAAGACTAAAGGATGACAAAAAATTTCAGAAAAATATGGTATAATCGATTTGAAAGATTTTGAAAAGAGGTGGAATGGTTGAAAATTGGGTTATTTACTGATTCGTATTTTCCACAAGTCAGTGGTGTGGCGACTTCCATTAAGACGCTAAAAGACCAATTAGAACGTTTAGGAAATGAAGTTTACATTTTTACAACAACAGATCCTAATGTAACGGTTGATAATCCACAAATTATCCGTATGCCTAGTGTCCCTTTTGTTTCTTTTACAGATCGACGTATTGTGGTTAGGGGAATGATTGATGCTTATCAAATTGCTAAAGAAAAAGGCTTGGATTTAATTCATACCCAAACAGAATTTGGTGTTGGTTTGCTTGGACAACTAGTTGCTAGAAAATTAAAAATTCCAGTTATTCATACGTATCACACCATGTATGAGGATTATTTGCATTATATCGCTAAAGGAAAAGTCATTCGTAAAAGCCATGTGCGTTACCTGACCCGACTTTACGCAAATCACACGGATGCTGTCGTGTGTCCAAGTGAAAGAGTAAGTCAGACTTTGATAGATTACGGTGTGACCCGACCGTTAAAAGTGATTCCGACGGGGATTGAATTAGAAAGATTTGTACGTCCGGATATTACTCCAGAGATGACCGTACAATTAAGAAAAGACTTAGGTATTCAAGAAAATCAAATCATGTTATTATCTTTAAGTCGTATTTCATATGAAAAAAATATTCAAGCTATTATTCAAGGAATGCCGCAAGTTTTATTAATGATGCCTAATGTTCGTCTTGTTGTGGTTGGTAAAGGCCCTTATCTTGAAAATCTGCAAAATCAAGTACATGATTTAGGGTTGCAAGATTATGTGCAGTTTACGGGTGAAGTTGAAAATGATAAAGTAGCCTATTATTATCGTGCAGCCGATTATTTCGTGAGTGCCTCGACTTCTGAATCACAGGGGCTGACTTATACGGAATCAATGGCAGCTGGTACGCCAATTGTGGTGGAAGGAAATGCCTATTTGGATGCTTTGATTGATCATCCGAGTCTAGGGGTGACTTTTAAAGAAGATGCTGATTTTGCGGAATGCTTAGTGGAATATATTCATTCAGGTGTTCAGCCAGATGCGCAAATTTTGAAAGATAAATTATATAGTATTTCTGCTGATTGCTTTGGTGATACGATGTTTGACTTTTATCAACAAGTTTTGGCAGAATATGCACAAAAAGAAATTAAAACCAAATCCTCATCCATCGCTAAAATTAAGGTAAAACTATCAGCAATCAAACCTTCAATTACAAGAGAAAAATAGGAAAGTATCTGAGATGAAGTTTTTGTCTTTGTCTTAGATACTTTCTTTTTGTATAATGAATTTGTGAAGAATAAAATGTAAAGAAGGAATCGACATGAAGTTAGGGTTTATTGGTACTGGTGTCATGGGTAAAGCAATGGCCAGGCATTTACAAAAAGCAGGGCACGAGTTATTTGTATATAATCGTACCAAATCAAAAACAGATGAATTAGTGGCTAATGGTGCTACGTGGGCAGAAACACCACAAGAAGTAGCCGAATTTGCCCAGGTTATTTTTACCATGGTTGGTTATCCAAAAGATGTAGAAGAAATTTACTACGGTCCTCAAGGTATTTTTCAAGCAGCAGTAAAGGGAAAAGTTTTGGTTGATTTTACGACGAGTACCCCTACGCTAGCTGAAAAAATTTATCAAACAGCCAAAGAAAAAGGTGCAGATAGCCTAGATGCCCCGGTTTCTGGTGGTGACTTGGGTGCGAAAAATGCTACCTTAACGATTATGGTTGGCGGTGATCGTGCGGTTTATGATAAGATTTTACCGTTATTTGAAATTGTTGGCAAAACCTTTAACTATCAAGGGACTGCCGGAAAAGGTCAACATACTAAGATGGCAAACCAAATTATGATTGCCGGAACAATGACCGGTATGACGGAAATGTTAGTCTACGCGAATAAAGCTGGCCTCAAATTAGAGCAAGTCTTAGATACTTTAGCTGGAGGCAGTGCGTCTAACTGGTCAATGATTAATTACAGTCCGCGTATCTTAAAAGAAGATTTTACACCTGGATTTTTTGTAAAACACTTTATTAAAGATTTAAAAATTGCCTTAGATGAAGCGAAGAAGATGGATTTAAATTTACCTGCAACTCAAAAGGCTTACGAATTGTATGAACAACTGGCAGACTTAGGTTTTGAAAATGATGGCACACAAAGTTTAATTAAATTATTCTGGCATGAAGGAAAAAAACTTAAAAAAAGGTAAGGAATTTACGGAAAATTAATGCAAGTTCCAATGGTTTTTGATACAATATAACAGAAATGATTAAAGGGAGGATTGCCGGATGAAAAGTTCGCAATTAGTCGCCATTATTAGACGTTTAGAAGCGATGATTGAAGCACAAGACAGCGAGGTGCAAGTTCGTCGTTTTGAAAAAGAGGGTGTTGAGAAATGTATCGTGACTTACGATAGCTCAACAGAAACTTTTGAATTAACTGAAGCAGAATCAAATCAGCCATACCAATTTGATAACATCGATATTGTGGCGATGGAAATTTATGATTTAATTCAATAATTAAGCCTGAAAAGAATTCATGACTTAGTTTATCCAAAGATGCAAGATAGCTTGATTTGATAGTTATTTTGCATCTTTTCTTTGTTTTTTTTAAACTTTGAATATCAAAGTTTTTTAAATAAATTTGCAAAAAACACTTGCAAAATGAAAGGAGATTAGATATAGTTTGATTATCAAATCTTTTGAATGTCAAACTATCTAGGTGAAAGCAATATGGAAAATAATTACGAACAAATTAATCAGTTATTAGTCGATGTATTTAATGATATCTTGGTTATTGAAGAATCTGAGCTGAAGAAGTCACAGTTTAATGATTTATCGATTACGGAAATGCATACGATTGAAGCGATTAGTATGTATAAGAAAAAGACCACCTCAGAAGTTGCAAAAGAATTGTCTATTACTGTGGGTACTTTGACAATCGCCATAAATAAGTTGGTGAAAAAAGGCTATGTGGAAAGAATTCGCAGTGAAGATGATCGCCGGGTAGTGAAATTAGGTTTGACAAAAAAAGGCCGATTATTATATCGCGTACACCAACATTTTCATCGTGAAATGATTAAGGCTATACTAGTAGGAATGGATGAAGCGGAGTCACAAGCATTGCTCAAGGCTTTGAATAATTTACATTCATTTTTACAAGAATATAAGTAAGAATAGGATGTATCATTGTGTTGCAAATTTTTCAGACTGCACATTATGCTCCCAAAAAAATAATAACCAATGAAGAGTTATCCAAAATGATGGATACTACTGATGAATGGATTTATTCGCGCACAGGCATCAAGACTCGTCACATTGTTGAGAGAGAAAATACATCTGATTTATGCATCAACGTTGCGCGTCAACTATTGGATAAAGCCAAAATATCTTCTGAACAAATTGGTTTTATTCTTGTGGCGACGATGACACCTGATTATCAAAGTCCATCGGTTGCTTGTCAGGTTCAAGGAGCCATTGATGCGCATCAGGCCTTCGCTTTTGATCTTACAGCTGCTTGTGCGGGGTTTGTCTATGCCTTGCACACAGCTAAAGGATTGCTTCATGATTTGCCTGTTGGTCAAGTCGGAATGATTATCGGTGGGGAGACCTTAAGCAAAGTAGTGGATTGGCAAGATCGGACGACAAGTGTTCTATTTGGTGATGCAGCCGCTGGAGTACTCGTACGTTCGAGTGAAGAATTTGGGATTATCAAAAGTCGCTGTTATGCAGATGGTCATTATGCACAGTCATTAACGAGCGGGTTTATTGCCAATCAGAGTCCATTTAGTTTATCCCAAGAAACTATTTCTGATAAGTTAACCATGAATGGCCGTGATATTTTTGATTTTACGACACGAACGGTAGCAAATAGCTTATACGAATTTTTAGGAGAGGCTAAAGATTCCATTGACTATTTTCTTTTACACCAAGCCAATGTTAGAATTCTTGATATTATGGCTAAAAAATTAAAGGTGGACCGTGCAAAATTTTTGCAAAATATGGAATATTATGGCAATTCATCGGCAGCATCGATTCCTTTGTTATTATCAGAGTCGGTGGAAAAAGGAATAATCCAGATGAATTCACATCAGCAACTTGTGTTTTCCGGTTTTGGTGGTGGCTTAAGTTACGGACATATCTTAATAACCATTTAAAAATCGTAAACAAATAAATTTAGAAAAAAACATATTTGGAGGAATATATAATGACTAAAGAAGAAATTTTTGGAAAAATTCAAGAAATCGTTGCAGAGGAATTAGATAAAGAAGCTGGAGAAATCCTATTAACAACGAATTTACAAGAAGATTTAGAGGCAGATAGCTTAGATTTATTCCAAGTGATTAATGAAATTGAAGATGCATTTGATGTTAAAATCGAAACAGAAGAAGGCATCCAAACAGTAGAAGACTTAGTTAACTTTGTGGCAAATAACCAAAATTAATCAAATAAAGACAGGAGAAACACCATTTCCTGTCTTTTCACTATTAATAGCTAGAAATAATCACCTGATAGAGTGAAGGAGCATGGTATGACAAAAACGGCTTTTTTATTTAGTGGACAAGGCGCACAATATTTTGGAATGGGACGCGATTTAGCTGAAAAATATCCGATTGTTGATCAAACGTTTAATGAAGCAAGTAAAATCTTGGGTATAGATATGAAAAAGTTATGTTTTGAAGAAAATGAACAATTAAACTTAACGCAATATACCCAACCTGCAATTTTGACGGTCAGTGTGGCAATTTTACGTTTGTTATCAGAATATCATATATATCCAGATGCTGTTATGGGATTAAGTTTGGGTGAATATAGTGCTTTAGTTGCTAGTGAGGTTTTAGATTTTCCAACGGCATTAAAGATTGTTGCAAAACGTGGTCTGTATATGACACAAGCCGCTCCGACTGGCACAGGTAAAATGGTAGCAATTATGAATGCACCGATTGAAACCATAGAAGAATGTTGTCAAAAAGCGAGTCATTTAGGAGTGGTTGCCCCAGCTAATTATAATACGCCCAACCAGATTGTCATTGGTGGTGAAGTGGACGCAGTAGATGAAGCTGTGACTTTATTACATCGTGCTGGTGTCAAAAGAATGATCGAGCTAAATGTGAGTGGTCCATTCCATACGGCTTTGCTTCGGCCGGCTGGAAGAAATCTGCATGACTTATTTCAAAGAGTGGCTTTCCATGCACCTAAAATACCGGTCATTAGTAATACAACTGCAAAAGTGATGCCTAAAGAAGAAATCGCAAATTTATTAGAATTGCAAGTTCAATCACCGGTTCGCTTTTATGAAAGTATCGCCACTTTACAAAACATGGGGATTACAGAAATGATTGAAGTAGGTCCTGGCAAGGTCTTATCAGGTTTTATAAAGAAAATTGATAAGTCGATTCAACTGTTTCGTGTTGAAAATGAAGAGACGTTACAAGTATTATTAGCGGAAAAAGGAAAATAAAGAGGTAAAAATGGAATTAAAAGGACAAACAGCATTTATCACAGGTAGTACACGAGGAATTGGCCTAGCGATTGCCAAGGCGTTTGCTAAACAAGGCGTACATATTATTTTAAATGGTCGTCGTCCGGTAAGTGAAGCGCTTATTGCTGAAATCAAGGCTTTAGGTGTGAATTGTATTGGTATTTCTGGAGATATTTCTAATTCAGAGGAAGTCAAAGAAATGGTTAAACAAGCGAAAGCATTTGCGCCTGTGACTATTTTGGTCAATAATGCGGGAATTACCAATGATAAATTGATGTTAAGAATGAATGAACAAGATTTTGAACAAGTTTTGAAAGTGAATTTAACAGGCAGTTTTAACATGACACAGCAATTATTAAAGGGTATGTTAAAGCAACGAAAAGGAACAATTATTAATATCTCAAGTGTTTCAGGGTTAATGGGAAATGTCGGTCAAGCGAATTATGCGGCCAGTAAAGCGGGATTAATCGGTTTTACTAAGACAGTAGCTCGAGAAATTGCCCCACGTAAAATTACTTGTAATGCAATTGCTCCTGGTTTTATCGAAACAGATATGACTAGTGGGCTCAGTGACAAAATTCGTGAAGAGATGACAAAAAATATTCCACTACAACATTTTGGTCAAGTAGAAGATATTGCAAATACTGCAGTTTTCTTAGCAAAGAGTCCTTATATTACAGGCCAAGTGATTAATGTTGATGGTGGATTAGTGATGAATGGATAGGAGTGTTTCAAGTGACTCGTGT
The DNA here is from genome assembly GCA_019120335.1 of Candidatus Enterococcus stercoripullorum. Lineage (GTDB taxonomy): Bacteria > Bacillota > Bacilli > Lactobacillales > Enterococcaceae > Enterococcus_E > Enterococcus_E stercoripullorum. The sequence continues at coordinate 26,461 of DWVH01000011.1, read as the reverse complement.
CGTAATTACAGGCTATGGTATTGTTTCGCCAATTGGTAATGATGCGGATAGCTTTTTAGATAGTTTAAAAACTGGTAAAAACGGGATTGGTCCGATTACGAAATTTGATGCTAGCCAGACAGGAATACATTTAGCCGGCGAGGTCAAGGATTTCCCATTAGAAAAATATTTTGTCAAAAAAGATTTAAAACGGATGGATTTGTTCTCGATTTATGGTATCCATGCGGCTTTAGATGCGATTGAAATGGCAAAATTGGATTTATCAAACATTGACCATGATCGTTTTGGGGTAATGGTTGGTTCAGGGATTGGCGGTTTGCCTACGATTCAAGAGCAAGTGACAAGAATGAATGAAAAAGGCCCTAAACGTGTTTCACCTCTTTTTGTCCCAATGTCGATTACCAATATGGTTGCAGGAAATATTGCCTTACGTGTGGGCGCAAAAGGAATTTGTACGACTACCGTAACTGCATGTGCATCCGGAACGCATTCGATTGGTGAAGCTTTTCGAAATATTAAGCATGGTTATGCCGATGTGATGTTAGCAGGTGGTTCTGAATCAACTATTTGTGAAATTGGTATTGCCGGCTTTGCTTCCTTAACGGCGCTATCAACAAGCGAGGATTCTAACCATGCATCGATTCCCTTTGATGTTAATCGCGATGGCTTTGTGATGGGAGAAGGTGCTGGTGTATTACTACTTGAATCTATAGAACATGCATTAGCTAGAAAGGCGACTATCTTGGGTGAAGTAGTCGGTTATGGGGCAAATTGTGATGCTTATCATATGACGGCGCCTAATCCAGATGGTTCTGGAGCCGGCAAAGCGATGAAGTTAGCCATGCAAGAAGCCAATGTCGCACCTAATGAGATTGGTTACATCAATGCACATGGGACTAGCACACCGGCCAATGATAAGTCTGAGGCAGTGGCGATTCATTATGGCTTGGGTGAAAATTATTTAAATACTTATGTTAGTTCTACAAAATCGATGACAGGTCATTTACTAGGTGCTGCAGGTGGTGTTGAAGCAGTGGCGACTTTATTGGCGTTGCAACATCAATTTATTCCGCCAACGATTAATGTTACCCAGCAAGATCCAGAAATTACTTTAAATGTAGTTAAAGATCAAGCAGTGGATGCTACTTTTGATTATGCGATGAGTAATTCACTTGGTTTTGGTGGCCATAATGCGGTCATTTTATTGAAGCGATGGGAGGATAGAGCATGAATTTAGCAGAGATTAAAGAATTATTTTTGCTATTTAATGATTCTGATGTTCGCGAATTTGATTTAAAGCAAGCAGATTTTTCGCTTTATCTAAGTAAAAATGAGCAAAATCGAGTTGTGCCCACAGCTAGTCCCATCCAACAAGAATCAGTGGTAGTAACAGAATTACCAAGTTCTCAAAGCGCTACTTTGTCAGTGCACGAGTTAGAAGGCACGAATAAAGCGATAGAAGATGTCGTAACTATTCAATCACCATTAGTGGGCGTGGCTTATCTGAAACCATCTCCAGACAAAGCTCCATTTAAACAAGTTGGCGATAAGGTCAAAAAAGGGGAAGTCGTCTGCATTATTGAAGCGATGAAAGTCATGAATGAAATTACGAGTGACGTTGATGGTGAAATTGTAGAGATAAACGTCTCCAACGAAGAAATGGTTGAATATAACCAAGTATTATTTACTGTAAAAGAGGGATAAACATGTCATTAATGGATATTGTACAAATCAAAGAAATCATTCCACATCGTTATCCTATGTTACTTATTGATCGTGTTGAGGAATTAATAGAGGGACAAAGAATTGTGGCGAAGAAAAATGTGACAATCAATGAACCCTTTTTTCAAGGACACTTTCCACATGAGCCTGTGATGCCTGGCGTTTTAATTGTAGAAGCAATGGCCCAAGCAGGTGCAGTTGCTTTACTATCTTTACCATCATTTAAAGGAAAGACTGCCTATTTTGGTGGGATTGATAAAGCAAAATTTCGCAAAAAAGTAACACCTGGAGATACTTTGATTTTAGAAGTGGAGATTCTAAAAATTAAAGCAAACGCCGGCTTAGGTAAAGGAATTGCGCGTGTAGAGGGCAAAAAAGTTGCTGAAGCCGAGCTCACATTTATGATTGGATAGAGGTAAATGTTTTCAAAAGTATTAATTGCAAATCGTGGAGAAATTGCAGTCAGAATCATTCGGGCTTGTCGTGAATTAGGGATAAGAACGGTTGCGGTGTATTCTGAAGCTGACAAAGAAGCCTTGCATACTGAATTAGCCGATGAAGCTGTTTGTATTGGCCCAAGTAAAGCAAGCGAATCGTATTTAAACAAACAACAAATTTTAAGTGCTGCGGTCTTGACGAAAGCGGAGGCCATTCATCCTGGCTTTGGTTTTTTATCAGAAAATAGTCAGTTTGCCGAAATGTGTGAAGCTTGCCATATCACCTTCGTTGGGCCTAAAAGTCAAACCATTGATGAAATGGGGAATAAAATCCATGCGCGCCAATTGATGAAAAAAGCGGGTGTACCAGTCATTCCAGGAAGTGATGGGGCGATTGTCGATGTCAAACAAGCACTAGAAATTGCTAATCAGGTAGGCTATCCTGTCATGATTAAAGCTGCGGCAGGTGGGGGTGGTAAGGGCATTCGCAAAGTATTGACTGAAGCTGAGTTACCTAGTGCCTTTGTTTCTGCTCAACAAGAAGCTAAAGCCGCCTTTGGTAATGATGAAATGTATCTAGAAAAAATTATTTATCCAGCTAGACATATCGAAGTTCAAATATTAGGTGATAAATATGGGAATGTCCTTCATTTTGGTGAACGCGATTGTTCCTTACAACGTAATAATCAAAAAGTATTAGAAGAATCACCATCTGTTGTTATTTCTAAAGAAAATCGAGAAAAACTCGGTGCGATTGCGGTCAAAGCAGCTAAGGCGGTGTCATATGAAAATGCTGGGACGATTGAGTTTTTGATGGATTTATCCGGTCAGTTTTATTTTATGGAAATGAATACCCGTATCCAAGTAGAGCATCCTATTACTGAGATGGTGACAGGGATTGATTTGGTGAAAAAACAAATTGAAGTAGCTGCTGGTGAAAAATTAACCATTAAACAAGAAGATATTAAGCTACGTGGTCATGCGATTGAATGTCGGATTAATGCTGAAAATCCAGCCTTTCATTTTGCTCCCTCACCTGGTAAAATTGAAAATCTACTATTACCAAGTGGAGGTATGGGGCTAAGAGTGGATAGCGCAATGTATTCGGGTTATGCCATTCCACCATTTTATGATTCGATGATTGCCAAGATTATTGTGCATGGTCAAACTCGTTTTGAAGCACTGATGAAGATGCAACGTGCGCTTGGTGAATTAGTAACAGACGGTGTCACGACCAATGCTGAGTTTCAGATGGATTTGATTAGTCATCCCAATGTCGTTGCTGGTGATTATGATACTTCATTTTTACAAGAAATATTTTTACCCGCTTGGCAAGAAAGTTTGAACTAGGAAGTGAGTAAATGGCTTTATTTAGGAAGAAAAAAGATTATATTCGTATTTCACCCAATCGTGATGTTCATCCACAAAATCAGCCAAGTGTACCAGATAATTTGTGGGCTAAATGTCCAAACTGTAAAAAGACCATTTATACGAAAGAGATTGGACAAGAAAAAAGTTGTCCCAATTGTGGCTATCACTTTAGACTAAACGCTTGGCAAAGGTTAGCGATTACTGTGGATAAAAAAAGTTTTGTTGAATTTGATACTGAGTTAAAAACTAAAAATCCGTTACAATTTCCTGGTTATCAAGAAAAAATTAGCCAAATGCAAAGTAAAACGCACTTACATGAGGCTGTTTTAACGGGAATTGCTAAAATTGATGGACAAACCGTTGCGATTGGTATCATGGATGCGAACTTTATTATGGGCAGTATGGGGACAGTTGTGGGTGAGAAGATTACGCGTCTTTTTGAATATGCTACACAAAAGTCCTTGCCAGTCGTTTTATTTACCGCTTCTGGTGGGGCTAGGATGCAAGAAGGAATCTTTTCATTGATGCAAATGGCTAAAATTTCTGCTGCAGTAAAGGCGCATAGCAATGCTGGTTTATGCTATATTACGGTACTGACGGATCCGACAACTGGTGGGGTTACGGCAAGTTTTGCCATGCAAGGGGATATTATTTTGGCTGAACCACGGGTGTTAATTGGTTTTGCTGGGCGACGTGTGATTGAACAAACTTTAAAACAAGATTTACCTGATGATTTTCAAAAGGCTGAATTTTTATTAGCACATGGTTTTATCGATCAAATCGTTTTGAGAAATGAGTTGCGCACACGTTTAAGTAACCTTATCAAACTTCATACGCAGAAAGGATGGTTGTCAAATGAGTAAAACAGCTGCTGAGATTGTCAAGTTAGCACGCAAACAAGATCGACTGACTGCATTAGATTTTTTTGCCCAAGTATTTACTGATTTTCAAGAGTTTCATGGGGATCGTCTATTTGCTGATGATGAAGCCGTTGTAGGAGGGATTGCCTTGTTAGATCAAAAGCCGGTGACTGTTATTGGTATCCAAAAAGGTAAAAATCTACCAGAAAATCTCCGGCGCAACTTTGGGCAAGCACATCCTGAAGGGTATCGTAAAGCCCTTAGATTAATGAAGCAAGCAGAAAAATTCCAACGTCCTGTGATTACCTTTATTAATACTGCTGGAGCCTATTGTGGTATTGGGGCAGAAGAGCGTGGTGAAGGTGAAGCAATTGCTAGAAATCTTCTTGAAATGTCTGACTTAAAAGTGCCTATTATTGCTATTATTATTGGCGAAGGAGGTAGCGGCGGTGCTTTGGCTTTAGCTTTAGGAGATGAAGTCTGGATGATGGAGCACGCCATATATGCGATACTTTCGCCAGAAGGATTTGCTTCGATATTATGGAAAGATGGTTCAAGAGCAAATGAAGCTAGTGAATTAATGAAAATCACAGCAAAAGAATTAAACGAATTAGGGATTATTGATAAGATACTACCTGAAGTCATGCAAGAAAGAGTATTGACCCATCAAGAAATCATTGATCAAGTACGCATAGAATTAGTCTATACACTGAAGCAATTATGTCAGCTAACAGTAGATGAATTACTTGAACGACGCTATCAACGGTTTAGAAAATATTAAGTGAAAGTGAAGGAACCTTATACTAGGCTTCTTCGCTTTTTTTGTATATTGTTTTTGCATAAATATTAATTGCTGATTGAATGGCATAATTTCTTAATATAATGCGGATGATTTAGTTATTAATAGAAAACGTTACCAAAAAAATAATGGAAAAATATTCAATTTTTTTGCATTTTTTAGTTTCTTTTTTCAAGATTATGTGTTAATATGCATAATATAGTTGGAATATTAAATAAAAATGCATAAAAATAAGGAGTGTCTCATATGAAAAAAGTATTTGGTTTAGTAGGAGTGGCAGCTTTAACATTCGCTCTAGCTGCTTGTGGTTCTTCAGACAAAAAAGAAAGCAGTAATCAATTAAAACAAATTCAAGATGCAAAGGTATTGAAAGTAGCGACTTCTGCAGATTTTGCACCATTTGAATTCCATACGAAAGTGAACGGCAAAGATAAAATTGTTGGTGCTGATGTGGATTTAGCAAATGAAATCGGTAAAGAATTAGGCGTTAAGGTTGAATTTATGGATATGGAGTTTAACGCTGTATTGACCGCTCTTGATCAAGGAAAAGCTGACGTGGCGATTTCAGGAATTTCTGCTACAGATAAACGTAAGAAAACTTTTGACTTCTCTGAAAACTATTTTGTTCCAGAACAATTAGTTGTTGTGAAGAAAGAAAATGCTGAAAAATATGCTGATGTGAAAGCATTAGCAGATAAAAAAGTAGGGGCGCAAAAAGGTTCTATTCAAGAATCTGTCGTAACTAGTCAATTGCCAAAAGCACAATTAGTCTCATTAGCCAAAGTGCCAAACTTAATCGTTGAAGTGAAGCAAGGTTCTCTTGATGCTTTAGTTTTAGAAAGTGTTGTTGCAAAATCTTATGTGGAACAAAACCCTGAGTTAGTAATCGCGGATGCAAAATTAAAATCAAGTGATAACGAATCATATGCCATTGCTTTGAAAAAAGATAGCAAAGAATTAAAAGCAAAAATTGATAAAGTAATCAATAAGTTAAAAGATGAAGGTAAGATTAATGAATTTATCGAAAAGAATACAGAACTTGCTGATAAACAAGCAAGCAAATAGATTGGAGTTTTAACCATGGATTTTTCTTTCTTAAAGGAATTTTATCCGTATTTTATATCGGGTACAATCATCACTTTAATTATCTCGGTGATTACCGTTATTTTAGGGACCATCATTGGTGTGGTGATTGCTTTAATGAAATTATCAAAAATCAAGCCATTACGTTGGTTTGCTAATATTTACATTGAAGTGTTGCGTGGTACACCGATGCTTGTGCAAATTTTAATCGCGTTTGGTTTGCTTCAAGGATTATTTAAATTACCGACCGTTGATTTAGGTATTTTGAGTCTTGATTTTGGCCGACTATTTCCAGGAATTATCGCTATTTCATTGAACTCGGGGGCTTATGTTGCGGAAATCGTTCGTGGGGGAATTAACGCGGTTGATTTTGGTCAACAAGAAGCTGCGGCCTCGCTAGGTTTACGTCCAGCTCAAGCCATGCGATATGTTATTTTGCCACAAGCTTTACGGAATATTTTGCCGCCTTTAGGAAATGAGTTCATTGTGTTGATTAAAGACTCATCACTATTATCAACAATTGGTATCTATGAATTAATGAATAGTGCCCAAATCGTGATTAGTTCTTCTTATATTCCTTTGACTCCTTTATATGTTGCTGCAGCCATTTACTTTATTTTGACTTTCACGACTTCAAGAATTTTGAATGCCTGGGAGAAAAAACTAGGTAAAGGTTATCGTAAATAGGGGGATTTCAGATGGAAACAATTATTAAAGTTGAACATTTAAGCAAAAAATTTGGTGAGAATGAAGTCTTAAAGGATATTAATTATGAAATCAAACAAGGTGAAGTGGTCGTCATTATTGGTCCGTCTGGTTCTGGGAAGAGTACATTTTTACGTTGTATGAATTTGCTTGAAACACCAACTTCTGGGCAGATTTTATTCGAAGGTCAAGATATTACTGATCCAAAAAATGATATCTTTAAGATGCGTGAAAAAATGGGGATGGTTTTCCAAAACTTTAATCTATTCCCTAATATGTCCGTATTAGATAATATTACCTTATCACCAGTAAAGGTCAAAAAAGAAAATAAACAAGCGGCTGAAATTTATGCCAAAGAGTTATTGCAAACAGTTGGGTTACCGGATAAAGCCAATGCCTATCCACAGTCATTATCTGGTGGGCAAAAACAAAGAATTGCGATTGCCAGAGCCTTGGCAATGAAACCAGATGTGATGCTGTTTGATGAACCAACTTCAGCCCTAGACCCTGAGATGGTTGGTGAAGTACTTGGCGTCATGAAACGACTTGCTAAAGAAGGGATGACCATGGTAATCGTAACGCATGAAATGGGATTTGCTAAAGAAGTCGGCGATAAAATTGTCTTTATGGACGGCGGCTACATCGTTGAAGAAGGTACACCAGAAGAAGTTTTTGGCAATCCACAGCATAATCGTACCAAAGATTTTTTGAGTAAAGTTTTGTAAAATCTCAGTTTAAGAATCTTAAGCAACATTTTTGAAGCTTAAGGTTCTTTTTTGCTAAATTTAGGCTTGGATATTATACTTTTCATTTATTTTTTTGTATAATCATTTGTGATAATGATTATTTTATAGAGAGTTTGGTGAATTTTATGGGAGAGAGTAAATTTTGTCGAGAGTCTAAGGTGATTCAAACACATCGAATTTTCCCTTTTGATTTAAATCCATTTGGCTTTTTATATGGTGGTAAATTAACTGCTTGGATTGATGATGCTTCGTCAATCTCGATTTCAAGACATTGTAGGCGTGGTGCGGTCACGGCGTCAATTGATTCTTTAAATTTTCTAAAGCCCTTACATGCAAATCATTCTGCTTGTATTGAAACGTTTGTTAGTGGCGCCCATCATAAATCAATGGAAGTTTTTGTAAAAGTTGTGGGCGAAGATTTAGTCACCGGTGAGCGTTATTTAGCAGCTACTTGTTTTACGACGTTTGTTGCAGTGCCATCTTTTATGAATGAAGAGACAGAATTCCAGGTACCAGCTGTTATTCCGGAAACCGATGAAGAAAAAATGGTTTGTGCGGGTTATGAAAAACGTAGACAAGCAAGGTTGGCTGAACGAAATCAATATAAAGATTTTGCGGCTAAGTTATCAACAGAAATTCCATGGTAGGTGATTTTTATGCAAGATGCTACAGCGATGGCCGAATTATTACGTGCGCAAAAGATTAGTTTTGAGGAATTGCTTACAGATATTGAAACTAAATCCAATCAGTTGCAACCAAAATTAAATGCTTGGACATATCTTGATTTATCTGGAGCGAAAAAATATTATCGAAAAAATCAGGATAAATTGAGAAGGGCTATTTTTGCAGGACTACCTATTGCATTAAAAGCTTTGGGACAATCAAAACAAGGTTGGCCAAGTACTGCCGGATCGCTACTCTTAGCTGAAAATAAAGCGAAAGTGACTGATCATTTTGTACAAGGAATTGAAAATTTAGGGCTTGTTCCAATTGGGCAGAGTAATGTTCCGGAATATGGGTTCAAAAATATTACAGATTCTAAACTTTACGGGAATTGCTTAAATCCATTTGATACGACAAGATTTGCTGGCGGTTCCAGTGGTGGGGCTGCAGCATTAGTGGCTAGTGGGATTTTACCGATAGCCACGGCAAGTGATGGCGGTGGCTCAATTCGTATCCCGGCAAGTTTTTGTGGTTTGATTGGTTTAAAACCGACCCGTGGAAGTATGCCGGTGGGACCTGGTAATTGGCGTTCATGGCAAGGAGCTTCTATTTCATTTGCCTTAACGAAATCTATTCGTGATACAGAGAATGTATTTTATAATTTGCGAACGAGCCAACCAGAAGCACCTTATCAAGCGCCGAAACGTGAATGGATGCATTATGAAAAGGCGGTTCGTTATCCTCTTCGCATTGCTTATTGTTTGAATAATAAAGTAAGTGATTTAGATTATCGTGTACGAGCCGAGACGCTTAAAATAGTCGATTTCTTGAAAAAAGAGGGGTTTGATGTGGAGGAAATCCCTTATCCAGTAAATATGGTCACTTTGATGCAGCAATATTATCGGATGAATGCGGCAGATACAGCAGCGATGTTTCAAGAGATGCAGGCAAAATTAAAGCGACCATTAACGAATCAAGATATGGAAGAGATGACCTGGGCGATGTATCAATTCGGACTTGATTTGAAAGCAAGTGATTATGTATTAAGTCTGCAGTATTGGGATGAAATAGCAGCGAAAACAGAAGGTCTATTTAAAGAGTATGATTTATTCTTAACCCCTAGTACAGCCCAAGTTGCACCAAGTGTGGATACTGAATTTTATTCCTCGAAGATTGGCGAAATGTTACGATATGCTCATGAATTATCCCAAAAAGAGAAAGAAAAACTAGTCTATGATATGTTTGTTAAAAGCCTTTCTATTACGCCGTATACGCAATTAGCTAATTTAACTGGACAACCCGCAATCAGTTTGCCAACAGGTCGAGTGAATGATTTGCCAGTTGGTGTTCAATTTATGGCTTCTAAAGGACGTGAAGATCTTCTGTTGATGGTGGGGGCTTTATTGGAACAGGCAAAATTATTTACGATTGAATAATGTGCGAAAGGGGCTGACCCATTAGTCTCTAATAAAAAATGAGTATATAAATAATCCGAACGTTCATTGTTGACTTTATGAGTAATCAAGTTGAACATTCGGATTTTCTTTGTCTTTTATTAATTATTTATTTCATCATAAGGATTTCTTTTTTTAATTATCTTGCTAAAATACTTTTGGGTCAGCCTCTTTTTGGTAACGTGGCTCTTTGTCAAGCAGTGTGGTCAGTAAATTGGTACTTAGCTTAAAAGTTATCGGATTTTTTGTTTTTTTGATTTTAAGAATGTATTCATCGATAATAAAATTGACTAGATAGTAAAAAAGGTATAATTTTATCAAAATAATATAACTGATTTTACGATGAGATACTATTATGATTATTCGTTCATCTGCTGCAATTTGTCAAAATTATAACGAAATTGCTGAAGAGTGCGGCAAAACTGATGAGTATATTTTCCTAACCAAAAATTGTGAAGGAGATTTGGTTGTTATGGATATCGTAACCTATAACAGAAGAGAGAAAATGTTAAAATTACGCGAAGAATTAATTGCAGTGGAGGAAGATAGGTTACACTAAAGTCAAAGATATTCTGTAAATGAGGTTACAGTAATGATGTGAGAAGCGATTAAGGAGACGTCACGTGAAAAATTAATGTAAATATAATATCATCGTATCTAATCAGGCTACCCACATGCTTGTTTCTTACGCTGCCTTTTTAGCTCAAGCTAGCCCTGAAGCCGCTAAAAGACTCGCTTTAGTCTTTGAAAAAACAGTAAATTCATTGGAAATTATGCCTCATAGATGTCCATGGCTTTCTTGAGAGTTTATTCCTAAAAATTCATATCGTTATATCTTATTTTGGGAATGCTATTTGCTTATTTTTCAGATACAAGATAATAATGTTTATGTTGATTATGTACTTGATTGCAGGCAAGATTACAGATAGATGATTTATTGATAAATGGATAACGTAAAGAGAAGTGAGTAGCTAAAGTTCAGCTTCCAATAAATCATTGATTAAGTTGCAAAAGGATGAGTCACATAAAATGGGCTCATCCCTTTTTGCTAGTAATTCACAAGTAAATAGTGTATAATTTTTATTTAGCAAGGAGTGTCCGCATGAGATGCTCCTAAATTTTTGTAGATTGGAGTTTTTATGTTTTTAAAATATAAACCGACTTGGATGGTGTCGTCGATTTATCAAATTACCCCCGAACAATTGAAAAAATTAGGAATTAAGGCTGTTTTAACAGATTTAGATAATACTTTAATTGCTTGGAATAATCCAGATGGTACGCCTGAATTACGGGCATGGTTAGAGGAAATGAAAGAGGCGAATATTCCGGTGATTGTTGTTTCAAACAATAAAGCAAGCCGAGTTGCACGGGCGGTAAAACCATTTGGCCTTGACTTTATTTCTAGAGCGATGAAACCATTTGGCTTAGGCATTCGTCGTGCAATCAGACAGTTGAATTTGAAGCCTGAACAAGTCATTATGGTAGGCGATCAATTAATGACTGATATACGTGCTTCCCATGCAGCCAAGGTACGCAGTGTCTTGGTGAAACCGATTGTTAAAACAGATGCTTGGAATACTAGAATTAATCGAATGCGTGAAAAAATAGTGATGAATCATTTGTTGAAAAGACATCACGATATGATTTGGAAAGGAGCAATTGAAAATGAGTGAAGCCTTACATTGTATTGGTTGTGGCGCACAAATCCAAACAGAAAATCCCAGTGAGTTAGGCTATACACCTAAGTCCGCACTAGAAAAAGGAATTGCTAGTGGTGAAGTCTATTGCCAACGTTGTTTTAGATTGCGCCATTATAACGAAATTCAAGATGTCTCCCTTACCGATGACGATTTTTTACGTTTATTAAATGAAATAGGGAATCATGACGCCTTAATTGTCAATGTCGTGGATATTTTTGATTTTAATGGTTCGATCATTCCTGGCTTGCATCGTTTTGTTGGCAAGAATCCAGTGTTAATGATTGGCAATAAAGTGGACGTCTTGCCAAAATCATTAAAACGTGGGAAATTAACCCAATGGATGCGAGAACGTGCCCATGAATTAGGCTTGCGTCCAGTGGATATCTTACTGACAAGTGCGAAAAAAGCCCATGAAATGGATGAAGTACTAGAAAAAATAGAAGCATACCGCGAGGACCGTGATGTGTATGTTGTAGGTGTAACCAATGTTGGAAAATCAACTTTAATCAATCAAATTATCGCTAAAGTTGCCAATGTGAAAGATGTAATTACGACTTCACGTTTTCCAGGAACGACTTTAGATAAGATTGAGATTCCCCTTGATGATGGGCACTTTTTGATTGACACACCGGGGATTATCCATCGTCATCAAATGGCGCATTACTTAGGGAAAAAAGATTTGAAACTAACTGCACCACAAAAAGAAATTAAGCCAAAAGTTTATCAGCTAAATGAAGGTCAAACGCTCTTTTTAGGCGGTTTGGCACGATTTGACTATGTGAGCGGAGAGAAAGGTTCATTTGTCGCTTATGTTTCGAATGATTTAAATATTCATCGTACCAAAATGCAAGGAGCAGATGAATTTTACCAAAAACATGTGGGTAGTTTATTAACCCCGCCGCAAAAAGATGAAGTTGCTGATTTTCCAGAATTGGTGCGATTTGAATTTGCAATTAAAGAAAAAACAGATGTCGTCTTTGCCGGGCTTGGTTGGATTACAGTTCGCCAACCAGGAATTGTAGCTGGATATGCACCTAAGGGAGTCGACGTTATTGTTCGTAAAGCATTAATATAAAGAAAGTGAGAAAGATATGTTAACGGGAAAACAAAAGAGATTTTTAAGAAGTCAAGCCCATCATTTACAACCGATTTTTCAAATTGGTAAAGGTGGCGTAAATGAAGCAATGAATACCCAAATTGCTGAAGCGCTAGAAAAACGCGAATTAATCAAAGTTTCATTGTTACAAAATACCGATGAAGTAGCAGATGAAGCCGCATTAGAGATTGCACAAGCGACAAACAGTGAAGTCGTACAAGTCATCGGGCGGGTCATTGTTTTATACAAAGCTTCAAGTAAAGAAAAATACCAACGCCTGACGCAACAATTGAAATTATTGTAAGATTAGATGAGGGATGAATTGTTTGAAAGCAAAGTTTATCACTGAAGTTGAACCATTAATTCAAGTACAAACCATGCAGCCAAGAAAGCAGGTAGGCCTATTAGGTGGCAATTTTAATCCGGTTCACAATCAGCATTTATTAATTGCCGATCAAGTGGGGACGGCTTTGAATTTAGAAAAGGTCTATCTGATGCCTGAATATTTACCGCCCCATGTTGATGAAAAGGACACGATTGAGGCTGACCACCGATTAAACATGTTAAAATTAGCCATCGCTGACAATCCTTTATTTGATATCGAACAAGCCGAGTTACAACGCAAAGGAAAAAGCTATACTTATGACACCATGAAAGCATTGATTGCCCAAAATCCTGATACCGATTATTATTTTATCATTGGTGGTGATATGGTAGAATATTTACCAAAGTGGTATAAAGTCGATGAATTAGTCGAAATGGTGCAATTTGTAGGAGTCAAAAGGCCAGGTTATTCGATTGACACCCCGTATCCCATTATTTGGTTAGATGCACCGATGATGGATTTATCTTCTAGTTTAATCCGTAAAAAGATTGCGCAAGGGTGTTCGATACGTTATCTTGTACCTGAGACTGTGCGAAATTATATTTTAGAAAAGGGGCTTTATCTTGAAAGTTGATGTAGCAAAATATAATCCAGCGATGCGTGAAGAATTGATGCAACAAGTACAGATGCAAATGAGTGAAAAGCGATTTGTGCATGTACTGGGTGTAGAGGAGATGGCAGTGGCTCTAGCGAAAAAATATGGTGCGGATCCCAATAAAGCCAGTATCGCAGCTTTATGTCATGATTATGCCAAAGAACGTAGCGATGATGATTTTATCTTTGAGATTGAACGCAAACAGCTCAGCCCATCCTTATTAAAATGGAATAATGCGATTTGGCATGGTGTTGTCGGAGCAGAATTTGTATGCGATGAATTAGGTGTGGATGATCAAGAAATTTTGCAAGCAATACGCGTGCATACGACGGGCTCACGAGCAATGAGTCTGTTAGATAAAGTAATTTTTGTAGCAGATTATGTAGAGAAAAACCGTCAATTTCCAGGAGTAGAAGAAGCGCGACAATTAGCCATTACTGATTTAGAAGCGGCAGTGCGCTATGAATTAACGCATACTTTACAATTTTTAATTTCAAAATGCCAAGCGATTCATCCAAAAACGATAGAAACGTATAATTATTACGTAGCCAAACATTAGGAGGAGATTACCATAGAAAGCAAACAAATTTTAGAAATAGCTGTAAAAGCAGTAGATGACAAACACGCACAAGATATCATTGCGTTAGATGTCCGTGAAGTTTCACTATTAGCTGATTATTTTGTGATATGTTCGGGAAATACTGACCGTCGTATCAATGCAATTGTCGATGAAGTGGTCGAACAGGCTTACAAAAATCAAGTGGATGTCAAACGTGTTGAAGGAAAAGAGGCTAGCAAGTGGGTCTTGATCGATTTAGGTGATGTGATTGTTCATGTCTTTAATCAAAGTGAACGAGAATTTTATCAATTAGAAAAACTTTGGTCAGATGCTCCACTAGTAGATTTAAGTGAAATGGTTGTGAATGACAGTGGCTTATGAGACCTTTGCCTTTGTCTATGATGAAGTCATGGATACATCGTTATATCAACGTTGGTTAGACTTTTCATTGCGGTTTTTAGGTGACCGTAAGAAAATTTTAGAACTCGCTTGTGGGACTGGTGCATTAGCTTTGGACTTTGCTAAAGGTGGATTTGATGTGACGGCTTTAGATTTATCTGAAGAAATGTTGATGATTGCTAGTTCACGGGCGCAAGAAGCCGGTGTCGATATTCAGTTTGTTGAAGGGGATATGTTAGATTTAACGGACATTGATACATATGAGGCGGTGACTTGTTTTTCTGACTCCATTTGCTATATGGAAGATGAACAAGCAGTACAACAGGTTTTCGATGGTGTGTATCAAATCTTAGAAGAGAATGGCATCTTTATTTTTGATGTGCATTCTACTTATCAAATTGATGAAGTTTTTCCAGACTATAGCTATCATTATCAAACAGAGGATTTTGCTTTCTTATGGGATAGTTATGCTGTGGATATGCCACATAGTATTGAGCATTTTTTAACGTTCTTTGTACAAAATGATGAAGGCTTATTTGAACGCCGTGACGAGATTCATCGCGAAAGAACCTATCCATTAAATCAATATTTAATGATGTTAGAAAATGCAGGCTTTACAAAAGTGGAAGCTTATGCTGATTTTATCGATAGCGAACCAAATGAAAAAAGTCGCCGTTGGTTCTTTGTCTGTGAAAAATAATACAGTAAAAAGAAAAGATGGTTGGCAAGTTCAATCATCTTTTTTATTTGCGAAGGAGGATGTATATGAAAGCCTGTGGCGTTATTGTTGAGTATAATCCGTTTCATAATGGACATCGATATCATTTGGAGCAAGCACGTTGTAAATCCCAAGCTGATGTCATTATCTGTGCGATGAGTGGAAATTTTTTACAGCGTGGGGAAGCGGCGATTATTGATAAGTGGCAACGAGCAAATAGTGCCTTACAAAATGGGGCGGATATTGTTTTAGAGTTACCGTTTGAATGGGCAGTTCAGTCTGCGGATTATTTCGCACAAGGCGGGGTAATGATGCTTGCGGCGATTGGTTGCGATAGTCTTTGTTTTGGAACGGATAGCCAGGAGAAAATGGATTATCAGCATATTGGTCAATTTTTACATCAAAATCATCAACAGTTAAACCAACTTTTTCATCAAATGGCTGACGAAAAGCTTTCTTATGCTGAAAATATGATTCGTATTTTTCAAGCTTTAGAAATAGACATTCCTTTTGATCATAAGCAACCAAACCATATTCTAGGATTGAGCTATGCAAAAGCGAATAGTCAACTACTCAAACCAATGACTTTATTAGCTATTCCTCGGATCGAGAGTGGTTATCATGAACAAAAATTAGGAGAGTCTAGGATTGCAAGTGCTACGGCTATTCGTCGCGGAATCTTTCGTGGAGAAGAAATTATCCCTTATGTGCCGTCTAGTTCTTTGGATCATTTAACCGAACGGAAAGTTTGTTTAGAAGATTTCTTTCCATATTTAAAATTTCGTCTATTAACGATGGATTTAGCAGAATTACAGCAAATTTATCAAATGGAAGAAGGTCTAGCTTTCAGAATGAAGAAGCTTATTCGAAGCTGTTTTTCTTATGAATCTTTAATCAATCAGCTTAAAAGCAAACGATATAGTCAAACGCGTATTCAGCGCTTATTGTTATATTGCTTGTTAAATGTGCGCAAGGAAGAGATTCGAAATGCTTGGCAAACTCCAAGTATAAGAATATTAGGCTTTACTGAAAAAGGACAAGGATATTTAAATAAAGTGAAAAAACAAGTGCCTTACCCGTTAATTACTAGAGTGGGTAAAGTCGAGGCTACTCGTCTTTCGTTGACGATTCGATCAGATGAGGTCTATCGATTGGCAAATCCACACATTCAAGAACAAAATTTTAGAACAATGATTAAAATGTTGAAGGATAGATGCAATTGAAAAAAATGGTATTTTTTGTGTATGGATTATTTTTAAGTTCGCTGATTAGTTTAATGTCATACACATTTATTATGCTTGAAGGGAATTTTTCTCATGCAATTTGGCATGTTTCGTTTTCAAATCCTGTATTACGTGTTTTTTATACGTTTTTGGTTGTATTTGGCTGTACAGCTGTTGTATATAGATTGAAAAAGCGTTGGGGAAATTTACCCATTACGACACATGATGCGATGAAGGAAATGAAAACAAGCCAAAAAGTAATTTATCATAAATTTTGGCGAAGTTTAATTGTGGCATTACTTGTTCTGATGAGTGGAGCAGGGGTAGGTCCAGAAGCACCTTTACTAGGGGCGGTCATTGCATGTTCAGTTTGGCAAGCGGATAAAATGCGTTTTATCAATGCGAATTATGAGCAAATTTTTTCACAAAATTGGAAACATCGATTGAAGTATTTTTTACATCCTACACGTTTTTTATTATCTTATTCTGAAAATACGTTTAAAATGGATTTAAAGAAGAAAAAAATATTAAATATCTTGTATATTATCAATGGTGTGGGATTGTTTTTCATACTCATGCGTTTGAGCGATCAACCTTCATTTATTACAAAGATGGGCACGGTTCATTTTAAAATGCAACAATTGGTATTTTTACCCATTCTTATTGCATATGGATATGTTTTTTCATTTATATATCAAAAAGTAAAAAACATTATAAAAACTTATCTAAATACATTTACTTTATCCCTCCAAATAAGATTGTTGCTTGGCGGTCTTGCTATTTTTATTGTAGTATTATTCCGTCCCTCAGTTGATGTTTTCAGGACAATATGAAATGACGAATCTGGCAGTCAGAGCTACACAATTAACAGCTTTGAGTTTATTTTTATTATCTGTAGGGAAATTAGTGTTTTTGGATATCTGTTTATACACGACCTGGACTGGAGGAGACATTTTTCCAATCACTTTAGCCAGTATTTTGCAGGGATTTTTTGTGGCGAAATTATTTCCACAAGTAGATACGGTTTTTATTGTCGCAATAGTTAGTTATGTTATATGTGGACTATTGATTGAAAATACATGGTTAGGGTGTATATTTGTAGCTTTCTTTTTCCCTAAAGAATTATTTGTTTTTGCTGTAATCATCGCTTTGTTGTTACAGATGCCAAAATATATTCGAAAATTTAATCAAAGAGGAACAGTAGACGAATGAAACGTTTAAAAATTCTATGGAAAATCATCCGTGTTACAGGATTTAGCAAGTTTGTCCTATCATTTATTTTATATCTCTTTTTCTCAGCTTTATTATTAAATTGGCTTGAACCATCTATTAGATCTTTTGGAGATGGTCTATGGTACTCTTTTGTTTCAGCAACGACTCTTGGATACGGTGATATTGTTGTAACGACTTTTTTTGGTCGAGTGCTCAGTGTAATTCTCACTATTTATGGTTTGATTTTTTTCGGTTGTCTTTCGGGTGTATTGGTTAATTATTATACAGAGATGAATCATATACATCGCGAAGAAGAAAAATCAAATCTAAAAAATGAAAAAACTGATGAAAAAAACTTCACAGATACTTGTAATATCGGTATAATATGGAATAGGCCTTAAATAATTATGGAATGAAATTATTAGAAAGCGAAGTGAAATTATGGGTCGTAAATGGGCAAATATCGTCGCTAAAAAAACGGCGAAAGATGCAAATAATAGCCGAATTTATGCGAAATTTGGTATCGAAATCTATGCAGCTGCAAAATCGGGTGAACCTGACCCACATTCTAACCAAAAGTTACGTTTCGTTATTGAAAGAGCGAAAACTTATAATGTACCACGTCATATCATTGACCGTGCCATTGAAAAAGCAAAAGGTAGTGGCGATGAACAATACCAAGAATTACGCTATGAAGGTTTCGGACCAAATGGCTCAATGGTTATCGTGGACACTTTAACAAATAATGTCAACCGTACTGCTGCGGATGTCCGTGCTGCATTTGGTAAAAACGGCGGAAACATGGGTGTAACTGGTGCAGTCAGCTATATGTTTGATAATACAGCATTATTTGGTTTTGCAGGCGATGATGCTGATGAAATCCTAGAATATTTAATGGATAAAGACATCGATGTACGTGATGTTGAAGCCGAAGATGGTCAAATAATGGTTTACGGTGAACCAACAGATTTCCATGCAATCCAAGAAGCTTTAAAAGAAAAAGGAATTACTGAATTTAGCGTGGCTGAAATGCAAATGATTCCTCAAAATGAAGTAACATTAACAGGTGATGATTTAGCTAAATTTGAAAAAATGCTTGATGTTTTAGAAGATTTAGAGGATGTTCAATCTGTTTATCACAATGTAGACTTAGGTGAAGAATAAAATACTTGTAATGATGAGACTAGATGCTTAAAAGAAGTGTCTGGTCTAATTTCTCAATATGTATTTATATATAATCGAATTGATAATGATTTACCAAATCATGATTTAGTAAATATAGATTTGAAAAAGGTAATAAATAAACAATCGCGAGTTAACCCACCACCAGTGGAGAGTTACTCGCGATTGTTGTTTGTTAATTATTTTCTGGAATGATTTCTTGCGTCATTTCCACTTGTTTTTGTGGTGAACGGACAAAGAAGGAAAGGATAAGTCCAAGAATCGCTAATCCGATTACGAAATACGTACTCATGTGTGTGCCGTTGACAAAGGCTTGTTGACTCGTTTGGGCGTTGGCAGCTTGTCCTAATTGTAATAAACAAGTCGTTAATGCAGTACAAATAGCCCCGATTACTTGTTGGAAAGTATTGATAATCGTGCTGCCATCTGTTGATAAATGTGGAGGTAAGGCACTTAACCCACTAGATTGCGCAGGAGACATGGATAACGGAATACCAATCATCAACAATAAGTGGCAGAAAATCACATAGCCAATCGAAGTATCTGTTGAGAAGCGGCTAAATAAAAAGGCTCCGACAAGTGTAAAGATAAAACCAAGTGGCACAAGGACTTTTGGCCCCATCTTGTCATATAATTTTCCTGAAGCAAATGATACTACTGCGTTTAAAATGCCTCCTGGTAACATGATCATCCCAGTTAAGGCAACAGGCAAGAGTAAGCCGTTTTGTAGGTATTGTGGTAATAGAAACATCGCGGATAAGGTAATCCCAAAGTTAATCATGACCAATAAAGTACCTACTAAAAATCCAGGGTTTGCTAATGCTTTTAAGTTCAAGATAGGATGCGCCATTTTCAATTGACGCGCCACATAAATGATTAAGGCAATCAGACCGATCACTAATGAAGAGACCACGATAGGTGATTGGAAGGAGTACTTACTGGCTAAACTAAAACCAAGGACGATACCACCAAATCCTAGAGCAGAAGTAATCGTGCTGAGTAAATCAATTTTTGGCTTAGTTAATTCAAATGGGCTTTCAATAAAATTAAAAGCTAAGATCCAAGCAATGGCTAAAAATACGGCAAAACTAGCAAAAATCAAACGCCATGAAGCAATACTTAATAAAATTCCCGCTAAAGTAGGGTCCACAGCAGGCGCAAACATAATGATTAATGCGGACATTCCCATCGCAGCACCTAATTTTTGAATAGGGAAGACTTCCATCGTCAAAGCAAAGAGAATCGGTAAAATTAATCCTGTACCAATCCCTTGAATCATACGTCCAGTTAATAATAGCCCGAAGTTTGGTGCAGCGGCACTCAGAATTGAGCCGATGAAGAAACTAGTTAATGAAAATAAGGTCAGTGTTTTGACTTTAAATGTTTTCATCAAAAGACTGGCAAAAGGTAAGACAATCCCGATAATCATCATGTACCCGACTACGAGTAATTGAATGGTGCTAATCGGTAAACCAAAAGTCTTAGATAGTTCAGGTAAAGCGATATTTAAAGATGTTTCACTATACATACCGACAAATGCGCCGATATATAATCCCGACATGATTAAAAATGGATGTTGATAAATTTTTCTTTTCATAATAACCCCCGTAACTAAATATATTTGTGAATTGTTTCTTTATGATTGATAATTAACTTAACAAAATCATATACAATCAGAACAGGAATTAGTTTATCAAAATTTGAGAAGTCTTCGTGAGTGTTTTTTTAAGGAAATTTCAGAAAATGAAAAGATTAGGTTTAGAGCAAAATAAAAAGGGAGAGAAAACGATTTATTTGAGAAAAAATTAGGCTTAAATCAAAAGAACCCCCCTCAGTCTGTCTAGACAAAGGGGTGCTTTGATTAATGAAGGTAACCATGACTCTTTTTGTAGAAATGTTGGTCTATGAAAAAGAATATCCGTGCCCCAAAAAAGACACGGATAAGCATTATTTGGTTTGAAAACTTTCAGGATTTAAGTCTAATAAATAAGGACTTAACTGACCTTTTTGAGAAACGATATGTAATTCATGCATGGCACGGGTAAATATCGTATATAGAATTAATTGGTCATGTGTAGTGTGGAATTGTTGGTTAACATCCCAAGCAACGACTCGGTCAAATTCCAAGCCTTTTGCAAGATAGGCAGGAATAATCATGATATCACGCTTCATAAAGGTTTCCTCTGAATCAAGCAATTGGACTTTTGATTTTATTTTCTCATCTAATTGTTGGTAAAGTTCCTGACATTCTTGCGTGGTTTTACAAATAATCGCCGTTCGTAAATGTGGTTGTTCCGCACTACATTCTTGGATAAATTGATTGAACCAAGTGATTTTTTCGCTTTTATCAAGGGTCCATAAGGTAGGGAGACTAGCATGGCGCGCAGTAGCCACGACTTTATCTTCTTGGGATAAAAATTGGTTCGCAAAGTCTGTAATTTCTTGCGTAGACCGATAACTAGTGGTTAATTGATAATTAGTCACTTCAACATCCGGGAAAAGACGATCGAGGCTGCCGACAATTGAGTCATTGCCAAAGATTTTTTGGTTTAAATCCCCGCATAGACTGATATTTGCTTTTGGATATAAACTACGCAATAAAGCGACTTGGGCTGGTGGAAAGTCTTGCATTTCATCGATAAAGATAAAGCGCCCTTTTTGTTCGATATAGATAGGATACAGTCCTTTTGCTAATAGGAAGTATAATGTCGCATCGCTGGTTGTCAATTGGCGGTTGCGCAAACGATTCTTCACTTCGGTAAGATGGTTTTGATATTCTGCTGCATCAATGCCAGACACAGGCTCTATAGATTTTAAGAAATGTAGATATTGGGCTGCCAAATTGATGAACGTATAATTTTTCACTGCACGTTTGATTTTTCTAAATTTCTTTTTGACGATTTGTTGGCGAAACTCTTTTAGCATTTTGCGCTCCGTTTTTTCGTCAGCTTCTAAATTCGGATTGTCTTCAAAAGCTTGTTGGAGCATTTCTTCAGCAAGCGTTTTTACTTCAGGCAATTTTGCTTCGTCTTTCATCAGGCCGCCGATTTTTTTCAATAGCCTTGTTTGTAAGAGTTGCATGCGTTGATGAATCGGCAAGTTTGGATTGGTTTCTAAATAATAAGCACGTATTTGTTCTTTAGATAAAAGCATGCGGTCGTTTAATTTTAGATTTCTAAACAATGGGCCAACAGCGGTGATGCTCTTGAGATATGGCTTGATTTGATAGACGGCGGTGACACTCTGTTTAAAGCTATCGACAGCATTTTCTGAATCAGCCAAAAATTCTTCTTCACTCATCGTATTTTTAGGAATTTCCATCGTTGGCAAGAGCTGTTGTAGAAAATCATTGAAAGTAAAGGTCGGCACTTGACTTTCACCTAAAGACGGTAGCACCATCGAAATATAATCGGTAAATAAACGGTTTGGCGAGAATACGAGTACTTGTTTTTCATCTAACCATTGACGATTATGGTATAAAATATAGGCCACCCGTTGCAATAGTGCTGAGGTTTTTCCACTTCCAGCAATCCCTTGAATTAAAACTGCCTTACTATGGCTGTCACGGATGATGGTGTTTTGCATTTTTTGGATGGTCGCCACGATATTTTTCATTTGATTGCTGCTGGCTTCGTCTAATACTTCAAGCAAAAATTCATCATTAATCGTATCATTGGTATCGACCATTGCTTGTAGTTTGCCATCTGTGATTTTGAATTGTCGTTTTAAAGTAAGTTCAACCTCAAAAGTGTCATGATCGGTTTGATAACTTGCTTTTCCAAGATGACCTTCATAGTATAGGTTGGCAATTGGTGCACGCCAGTCAATAATGGTAGGTTCTTCATTTTTATCCCTTAAAGAAGCGATTCCCAGGTAGAGTGTTTCGTCGAGCGCTTCTTCTTTAAAATCAATCCGTGCAAAATATGGACTTTTTTGCATGGCAGACAGTGTTTGGATACGTTTTTCTTGGGATTGGGCATTTTGATACTTCATCATTAAATCTTGTTCGTGTTTTTGATATTCCACGACAGATTCGTAAAAGGCCTCTTCAGAACCTGTTTGAATTTTTATATCGGCTAATTCTTTTAAATCACTTTGAAAATGGCCGTTTAATTCTTGTAATTTTCGACTTAAGATATTTTTCTCTTGTTCTATATTAACGAGTGTGGCATTTAAATGTTGAATTTCTTGTTCTTTTGCGTTAATTGTAATCACCCCTAACAATTCTTGACTTAAAATTATAGCATAGATTAGGGGGATTAACTACCATTTGATAGTAAAAAGTATGTTATCAAACAAAGAAGATAAGTGATTACTTTCGAAGTCTTAACTAAAAGCTAAAAGATAGTTGACAATTTAGTTCGTTCGTTTATCATAAAATTAGATTATTTATTGAGGAGGAATTTTGATGCCATTCGTACACATTGAATTAGTGGAAGGTCGCAGCCAAGAACAATTAGAAAACATGATGAAAGATGTGACAGAAGCCGTTCATAAAAATACAGGTGCACCCAAAGAACATATTCATGTCATTATTAATGAGATGAAAAAAGGCACTTATGGTGTAAATGGTGAGTGGAAGAAATAAGAAGTTTAAAAATGTCTGGAAATCTTCTAGACATTTTTTGTTCATTTTTTCTAGCATTTCTTTTCATTTTTTTCTTGCAATTTTCAAGAAATGGTGTTTAAATAGAAAACGTAAATTGATCGATGAGAAAGACACCTAAACTTGAGAGTCTTCTGATAAGAGAGGAAGGTCGTGGCTGAAAACCTTCTAGGAGAAAACCAAGGGCAGACCACTTTCACAAGACCCTTATGAATCTAAGGGCGGTGCAGACCGTTAAGACTTTCAAGGAGTAGCAATACTTAAAATTAGGTGGAACCACGTAGATACGTCCTAGTGTAGTCATGAATGATGGCTGTGCTAGGACTTTTTGTTTTACGTGAATCATCAGAAATATGGAGGAAAACAAGATGATTAAAATTACTTTTCCAGATGGTGCAGTCAAGGAATTTGCTGCAGGTGTAACAACGAAAGAAATCGCTGAAGGTATTTCAAAAAGTTTAGCGAAAAAAGCTTTAGCCGGTAAATTAAACGGCCAATTAATTGATTTAACACGCGAAATCAATGAAGATGGAGCGATTGAAATTATTACTCCAGATCATGAAGATGCGTTGATCCTATTACGTCATTCAAGTGCGCATTTAATGGCTCAAGCAATGCGTCGTTTATATCCAAAAATTCACTTTGGCGTTGGTCCAGCCATTGATTCTGGTTTCTACTACGATACAGATAATGGCGAAAATGCAATTACCGCAGAAGACCTACCAGCTATCGAAGCGGAAATGATGAAGATTGTGAAAGAAAACTTACCAATCGAACGCCGTGTCTTAACAAAACAAGAAGCACTAGAATTATTTGCGCAAGATCCATATAAGGTGGAATTAATTAGCGAATTACCTGAAGATGAAGTGATTACTGCTTACCAACAAGGTGAATTCGTAGACCTTTGCCGTGGCCCACACGTCCCTTCAACTGGTCGTATCCAAGTCTTCCAATTATTATCAGTGGCAGGTGCATACTGGCGTGGAAATTCTGACAACCATATGATGCAACGTGTTTATGGTACTGCCTTCTTTGATAAAAAAGACTTAAAAGAATTCTTGCGTTTACGTGAAGAAGCTAAAGAACGCGACCACCGTAAATTAGGTAAAGAACTTGATTTATTCATGGTATCTAAGGAAGTTGGTTCAGGTTTGCCATTCTGGTTACCAAAAGGCGCTACGATCCGTCGTATCATTGAACGCTACATTGTTGATAAAGAAATTAGCTTAGGTTACCAACATGTCTATACTCCAGTGATGGCTGATGTGAACCTTTATAAGACTTCTGGTCACTGGGATCACTACCATGAAGATATGTTCCCACCAATGGATATGGGCGATGGCGAAATGTTAGTCTTACGCCCGATGAACTGTCCACACCACATGATGGTCTATAAAAATGACATTCATTCTTACCGCGAGTTACCAATCCGTATTGCTGAACTTGGAATGATGCACCGTTATGAAAAATCAGGTGCTTTATCTGGTTTACAACGTGTGCGTGAAATGACTTTAAATGATGGACATACATTTGTGCGTCCAGATCAAATTAAAGATGAATTCAAACGTACTTTAGACTTAATGACTTCCGTTTACCATGATTTTGGTATTGATGATTATCGTTTCCGTCTAAGTTATCGTGATCCTAATAACACACATAAGTACTTTGATGATGATGCTATGTGGGAAAATGCCCAAACCATGTTAAAAGCTGCGATGGATGAATTAGGCTTAGAATACTTTGAAGCAGAAGGAGAAGCAGCATTCTATGGTCCTAAGCTAGACGTCCAAGTAAAAACGGCACTAGGTATGGAAGAAACACTATCTACTATCCAATTAGACTTCTTATTACCTGAACGTTTTGATTTAACTTATGTGGGTGAAGATGGAGAAAATACCCATCGTCCAGTCGTTATCCACCGCGGAATTGTCTCAACTATGGAACGTTTTGTCGCTTACTTAACAGAAGTGTATAAAGGTGCTTTCCCAACATGGTTAGCGCCAATTCAAGCAACCATTATTCCTGTGTCTGTGGATGCGCATAGTGATTACGCATATGAAATCAAACGTCGATTACAAGAAAAAGGATTACGTGTCGAAGTGGATGATCGTAACGAAAAAATGGGTTACAAGATTCGTGCTTCTCAAACGCAAAAAATCCCTTATCAAATCGTCGTTGGGGATAAAGAAGTGGAAGAAGGTACTGTTAATATCCGCCGCTACGGTAGCAAAGAAACACATGTAGAATTACTAGACATGTTTATCGATGCCATGGTTGCTGACGTGAAGAACTACAGCCGTAAATAGTAGAAGAAAATGATAAAGATTGAGCTATCTCATAGTCTATTATAAAAATCAATTAAAACAATCCGAATGTTCAACACTGATTTGAATGATAATCTAGGTTGATATTCGGATTATTTTATTGTTTATTTCATTCATTATATGTGGTTAATTTTTGAGTTGCTTTACTTCAATGCTTTTGAGTTATTTAGTATGTCTGGTTAGAAGTATATGATGGAGTTGTTAATAAAAGGAACCTGAATAATTCATACATTTCCCCTTGAGTCCTACAATCATTGTAGTATCAACGGATTAACAAATTTTAACTTTTCACCCAATAAGTGATGAAAAAAGAACTCCATTTTGTTATAGTAAAAGTGCAAATAAATACAAAACAAAGGAGTTCTTCTAATGAATACTGTACACAAAATTGATGCACTTTTCAATACAAATCTTTCTATTAGTCATGATGGTGGTTGCTTATCTAGCGATGCTGGACTTGTCTTAGTCAAACAAGTGATGCATCTTCTTGTTTTTAAATATTTAACCAATCAATATCTCCATTTTCATGATACTCGTAGCTATTTTAAACACAGTAATACAAGTCTTTTAGAACAAATTCTTCTTCAGCTCATTGCGGGGTATGATACAGATAGTACCGCCA
>DWVH01000052.1 GCA_019120335.1 Candidatus Enterococcus stercoripullorum | reverse complement strand
ATGATGAAATAAATAATTAATAAAAGACAAAGAAAATCCGAATGTTCAACTTGATTACTCATAAAATCAACAATGAACGTTCGGATTATTTATATACTCATTTTTTATTAGAGACTAATGGGTCAGCCCCCATATCCTGCTCGCTAATGACTTGGTAACTTTTCGCAAACTGTTTTGGGGAGAGTACTTTCCGATTAGTTATATCTATGACATCGCCAGGAAAACCTAACGTATACATCGAATAACCTAAGAATCCACCACCGCCAAGTGAACCAGTTGCCCCTTCTTTGATATTTTGACTAACGGAAGGTGAGATACCAGCTAGCAAAATTCGCAGATGGTTGTCTATCCAAACCAAATAGTTCTTCGCAAACGCATCTTTCACCCAAATTGGTTGAGGTCCTTTGCGACTAATTTGCCAGATTTCAACTATTTTTCCTGTTTTATCCCTTGCTCGCATAAATAATCCCCTCACCTTCGTTTTCTAAACAAGTGATGTAATATAGTTAGTAAGCCCTCTGACAATTTAGCTTTATCACTTATTAATAAATTCACTTACTGGTATAATCATAACATTTATAAACGTTTTCTTAATGGGGCTAAGGGCTGATTTTTTATGTGCTAAAAAACTCCCAATAGCCAGCGCCTAAACCTTGCCTATTAGGAGAATGAATTAATAACCATAACGAATATTTGATAAACGACTTAATTCTTTCAATTGTTCCGCTGGTTTTTCTGATAAAGTGATGCCATTATCAAGCAAAACCTTCGAAACTTCAATGTTGAAACGACTTAAGATATAAGGAATAGCTGACTGTTCTTTAATCAACTCTTCATGATAGCTAACTAACATCTTACGCAAAGGTTCTAAATGGGCTTCATTCGGTAACTCTGCCATCAAGCTTTCGATTAATTTCATCGCTTCTTTCTTACGTTCTGCACCACCAGCATACCATTTTAAATCAGACATAATATCGCCTCCAAAAACAACCCGCTAACCAAACTCGTTAGCGTTAAATAAATGATTCACAAAAGAATTATAT
This sequence comes from Candidatus Enterococcus stercoripullorum, assembly GCA_019120335.1. Lineage (GTDB taxonomy): Bacteria > Bacillota > Bacilli > Lactobacillales > Enterococcaceae > Enterococcus_E > Enterococcus_E stercoripullorum. The sequence continues at coordinate 34,044 of DWVH01000052.1, read as the reverse complement.
AACGCTGCTTATCGAGTATAAATATTTCGGTAATCGGTTTTAGATATTCTTAAAGTTTGGATATATGGTTAGCTAATATTTCTGGATTAGTTAACATAAGTAAATGATTATCTGGTGTAATTTTTTCATGAGGTATTGGTAATGCTATACTAGAATATATTATAAGTTGATTCACTTGCTGCCTTATTTTAGCCAAAGTATTTTTTACTGAATAATTCGAATAGCAACGAAGATAAGAAATCATATTCTCATTACTTAATTTCGTATGATACCTTTCTTGATAAAAAGACAAGTTATGGTTCAAAATTTCTAATAGCTTCATATCCTGTTGTTCATTTTCCTCAAGCATCCGATTATAGTAATCTTGCAAAGTGGCATATTGGTTTGTTGGTAATTGATCGGCTAATTGATTAAGTTCGTCATTTGTTGGCAATGTTTCAAATCCGTCAATTAATATAAGCTGATGACACTGTTGATTGTGCGTACTCAAATAATGGCTTATCACCACTACCCCAAAAGAAGCAGCGACCACTATTCCATCAGACTTCAAACGACTTAATTCATACGCTAGATGTTCCTCAATTTTTTCTAGATTAATTTGTTCATAAGAATGATCCAAAAAATCTAAAAAGGCCACTTCTTTTTCCTCAAACAATGGGCAAATTTTGTCCCAAACATGTCGACTCCATCCCAATGGTGAAACAAATAATACATCTAAATCTGCTTGCGACATAAAACAACCTCCTTCGAAAACAAAAATCCCACTAAAATTAGACTAATCATGGTAGCTAGCTCTTTTTAGTGGGAAAATATTTTATTGATACAAATCATTCACTGGTTTTAAGACAATGCGGTTTAATTCATTAATTAATTGACTAAAAGCTTGTTCTTTCATCATGACTTCTGAAACTAATGAATCAGCTTGCATTTTAGTCGTTAAATCTTCTGCTTTATGTGCATCTTCATCTGATAATTCTTCTCCAGCCATCATTTTTTGTTGCATCGCTTGTTGGAATGTTTGAAATTCCTTAAACAACTCATATGAACTTTGATTTTCCTTTAATGTAGTCATCGCTTGCTCCAATGCTTTAAATTGGTCTGTTTGGCGAATTTCACGTTCTAATTGATTCGCTGTATCGTAAATATTAATCATCTTTTATCCTCCAATGTTTTTTAATTCCGTTTTCATTGTAACATATCTAAGGTATTTAGGCACGAAGGAATTTTAATTATTTCCTTGTATTTTTTCTACCAAACCACCAAATAGGTTATTAAAGCCTTCTTTGACTTTCTGACCAAATGTTTCCAACCCTTCTTTGGCTTGAGCAGCAAAATCATCTACTTGTTTTTTCACAGATGGTTGGTTCGCTGCTTGTGCTTCTTCGGGACTCATCACTTTCCCACCTGTCTGATAGGCATCGACCACTGGAAAGGCGGTATTTTTCGTATAAGGTAAAATTCCTTGGGCTTGGGCTTTAAAGACTTGGCCCACACCTTGACCACTCGTTGAAGTCAGGTAGTGTTGCGTAGTCGTTTTTTCATAACCCAACCATGTCGAAATCACCACATCAGGCGTGTATCCTACAATCCATTGGTCATTGACTTTGCTAGCATCAAAATTCGTTTCCGTCGTTCCGGTTTTTCCTGCTACTTGATAATTATAAGGTTGTGCATTAACGGCCGTACCATTGGAAAAGACACCTAACAACATACTCGTCATTTCATTGGCTGTACTTTCTGAAATAACTCGTGTGCCTTTCTTACCGGTATTATCTACAATCACTGCCCCAGTTGCATCGATAATTTTCGCAATAAAGTGACTTTCATAATACGTTCCCCCATTTGCAAAGGTTGCGTAGGCACTTGCCATCGTTAGCGGACTTTCTCCATAACGCAAACCGCCTAAAGCCAAACCCCAGTATCGGTCTTTATCATCTAGTGACAGACCAAATTCCTTTGCTTTTTTGAATCCTTTATCTAAGCCGATTTCATGTAATAACCAAACAGCTGGTAAATTCAAACTTTGGGCTACCGCTTGATACATTGGAACTTCTCCAGCATAGGTGCCATCATAGTTTTTCGCTTCATAAAAGTCTAAAGGTTCATCTTTTAAGAGACTATCAGGATGGTATCCTGATTCTAAAGCAGCAGCATAGACACTTAATGGTTTAATCGTCGAACCAGGCGAGCGTTTCATTTGAGTCGCAAAGTTATAACCCAAAAAGGTGTACTCTCCTCTACGCCCAACAACGGCTTCTACCCCACCATTATCAGGATTTATCGCAACAGATGCTGACTGAACCATTGTACCATCTGGCGCATTTTCCGGAAAATAACTATCTTCTTCATAAACTGACTGCATTTGGCGTTGGTAATTTGGATCGAGATAAGTATAAATCTTGTAGCCATTTTTCATAATATCTTGTAACTTCAAATGATATTTATTCGTGGCTTCGTTAATTACCGCATCAAAATAATAAGGATAAGCATAATCGCTTTGGTTTTGTGTATAAGTATCATTTAAAAGATTAGCCAAATTGACTTGTTGTGCTTGAGTCGCTTCTTGTTGACTAATTTTTTGATTGCTTACCATCAATTCTAAGACCGTATCACGCCGATTCGTAGCATTTTCCAAATGATCGATTGGATTATAAATCGAGGGTCCTTTTAACATACCGACCAAGCAAGCTGATTCGGTTAAATTTAAATCTTTCGCATCGACACCAAAATATTTTTTCGCCGCATCTTGAATGCCCCATACCCCATTACCAAAATAGGAAGAATTCAAATACATGGTTAAAATTTCATCTTTTGAATATTTTTTCTCAATTTCAATGGCTAGAAATATTTCTTTTGCTTTCCGATTTAACGTTTGGTCTAGCGTTAAATAAGCATTTTTGGCTAGCTGTTGGGTAATCGTACTCCCACCACCGCCTTCAGTTGAACGGTTAATAACCATCCGCACCATCGCTCGACCAATCCCTTTGATATCAAATCCATGATGTTGATAAAAACGACGGTCCTCAGTAGAAATCAAGGCATCTACCACGTAAGGCGAAATCTGTGACAACTCGACATAATTTCCTTTTTGTGAATGGAGACGGCCTGCTTCTTCCCCTTTATAATCATAAATAATAGTCGATTGCTTTAACCCTGCTTCTAATTCCGAAACTTTGGTACTCTTCGCAACAAAAAAGAGATAAACACTTACCGCTAAGGTCGCAATCATTACTAACAAGATTAATATTTTATTGATATGATATTTCCGCCAGACACGTTTACGCCAAGCAGAAAATCTTTGCCAATAAGGCGAAAACCATGTCCAAAAACGAGAAAATCCTGTCTTTATTTTAGATCCGATTGTTTTAAAATCCATAACATTTCCTTTCGATTAAACTTTTCATTGCCATTTTGTCAAAGCTATTTTACCATTGATATATGAAAAAAAGGTTGAAAAAGACTTAAATTTTCTAAAAATCAGACCTTAGTAGGAAAGGAATACCTATGCAATATGACATTCAATTACCGATAGATTTTACTCCTTGCACCATTCGCGAAGTCTTAGAAGAGCAATGGTTGGTGCCACGAAAAGTCCGCCATTTCCTAAGAGTACGTAAAAATGTCTTGCTAAATGGTGAGGTCGCCATGTTTCATCAAATGGTCCGACCTCAGGATACGCTCACATTAATTATAGAAGATGAAGATTACCAATACCAAAAAGTCCAACTCGGGCAAGTACAAAATGTCACGGTACTGTATGAGGATGAACATATGATTGTAGTAGATAAAAAAGTCGGTATCAAAACCCACCCCAATCAGCCCAACGAAAATGGCACTTTACAAAATGATGTAGCGGCCTATTTAGCACAACAAGGAGAAGGTGCTTTTCCCCATGTTGTACACCGCTTAGATAAAGAAACAAGTGGCGTCGTGCTTTTTGCGAAAAATCCATTTGTTTTGCCAATTTTAGGCCGCTTACTTGAACAAAAGGAAATCTTTCGCAAGTATCAGGCAATTATTGAAGGACGGCTAGATAAAGATCTGACCATTCGAAAAAAAATTGGTCGCCACCGCCATGATCGTCGGAAACGGACCATCGATGAGCGCAATGGACAAGAAGCCATTACCCATGTCCAAGTACATCAAGCAAGCAAAAAACAGTCGCAAATCTACTGTATCCTAGAAACTGGTCGTACCCATCAAATTAGGGTCCACTTAGCAAGCATCCAACATCCAATTATTGGTGATCCTTTGTATAATGAACATCCCCATGCCAAACGTTTGATGCTTCATGCTTATCAAATGCACCTGATCCATCCATTTACCAAGGAGAAATTGATGATCACCTCTAAGGAAAAGTTATTTTAAAATGATTGCAAAAAGCTCTTTGTTGCACGCATAAGTTGCATAAAACAAAGAGCTTTACTTTTGTTATTTAGTATAATCAGATTATTGAACCCATAATATAGAATAGGTTCGCTGAATACCATAAGTGAAACACTAGGATTAGTCAAAACTACCCCAATAGCTCGTGCGTCGATGACCAACACACTTTCCGCTTGCAAGATAACCATAAGTACCATCCGCCCGTGGCTGTCGTAACCACACATAGCCATCTTTGTAACCATATGCATCATACTGAATACATGAGCCCGTACCTAATAACGCGATTTTATCAGATTGAACAGTTGGAGCTGTACGTAGATAGATAGGCGTATTCGTAACAAAGTGCCACTTTTCACATATCCAATGAATGTCTGTAGCTAGTTGTGAAGCTTGCGTACTTGATTTAGAATGAGAAGTTGTCGCTTGCTGATCTAAACGATAAACATACCAGCCCATGCTATAAGGACAGGCAGTCCCTTCATTTTCGACAAACACACCATTTACAGCATCATTTTTCCATGTGCAGTGGATAATTTGGATGTGGCTGATGAAAATCACTACATGCCCTGCAGCACCACCTGATTTACCTTTTTCACCAAAAATGACTATATCTCCCCGTTTCGCATGCCATTCTTGATTACATGCGATTAATCTAAAGCCATTTTTTAATAACCAATCGTGCATGCTGTCCGTATTTAGCACCCAACCAGCGTCTGAGGCACCTGCTTTTCTTAATGCCGCATAAACCGTCCCACTACAATCACCCGTACCATCTGCTCCTGTTCGCGAATAATCCATGCTGTAACGGATATTTTTTACCCTCAAACCATACATGTAATCAATAGCTGTGTCCATAGCAATCATTTTTCATCATCCTCTTTTCTGAGCAATTTCGCAATAGGACCTAATAGATTAGTATCAATCCCGGCATGTTTGAGATTTTCATTGATAGAAACTAACTCATTGTAGGTTTCTAGCAAATAAATACCAATAATAACCGTTGTACTCACTACATTAGGCAAGACAATGGTTAGCGGCACAATGACGATTAACACCAGTAAAATCTGAACTTTTTTCAAAATACCATCGCCAATTTTTTTACTATTAATGTTTCGATTGATTTTCGCTTGAATTAACCCGGTGATAACATCCACACCCATTAAAAGTAAAATAAAAATCAACCATACTAAAATCTGACCATAATCATCCGCCATCAACTGCTTCATCCAATAAATGATTTGCATGTTTATCACCCTTACTTTCCTTTAAACAATGATGAGACTAAACAACGTTGTCATCTATAATAACGAAGAAAGTAAGGCGAATGTCAAAAAAATCCTTTAGAGTCCTCAAATTTCTCTAAAGGATTTTTAGTATTATTATCCTACGATTGATACAATAATATTCCTCGTTCTTTCTCTAGTTCGATCAAAATCAACGAAATATATATAACCCGTTTTACCTACAGCTAACTTGTTATTTAGTATTGGAAAGCTAACACTATTTCCCAAGAGCGTGGCTTTAATGTGAGCATCTCCATTCCATAAAGCCGTGCGATCACCATTTGGAAGATATTCAGCAGCTTGTTCCCAACTCTCCACTGCTTCATAATGTTTTTCACCAGGATATAGATAACTTTCCTTACTGTCATGAGGAGGTACCACTTTGGTTAGAATACGACTTAAATCAACATTTAGAAAATCATCACCGTTTTCATCAATGTCATGCGTATATTCTTCAAAAAATACTGAGCAAGTGGTGTGCGAAGTCGAAACACAACAAATCCCATTTTCGATGCCACTATTTGTGATTGCTCGATGAACAAATGAAGAAATATCATGAAAACTATCTCGCTTTGCTACCGTATCAACTTTAAATTCTTCGTGATAAAAAGTCATTACATTTCTTCCTCTCTATATTTATTCACTGCCGCTAACATATCTTTTAGAGTTTGAATAGGATCATCTGCACATACAATACCACTTGTACCTCCTGTACCTTCTGCACCAGAACGAAGCGCTTTCAATACATCGTCTACTGTACTAATTCCGGCTGCTTGTAGTACTTGTGTTGATGGATTCATTTCTTTAACAATTCGATTGGTTTCTTTCATATATTCAATATCACTAGATTGCCCAGTACCAATTAATTCCGTTGGTTCGCAAACCATAATATCAGGATTTAACGTAGCAATGGCTCGAGCTTCAGCAAAACTATCTGCGCATACAATCGTAATTAGATTTAAATCGTCAGCTCTCTTCATTACTTTTGCTAATTCACTAACATGTAAAGGATGTTCAGCATGATTTAAAAATACTGCTTGGATACCTGCTTCTACTAAGCTTTCAGGCAATACATGACCCATACCTCTTCCAGGTGTATAACTATCCATATGCTGAGCAGTCAAAATGAGATTTTTAGTATTTTGGCTAATCAGATAACTATCTGCATATTGAACGGTAAATAATATATCAATATCATATTTTTCGGCTAATTCATCCGCCACTTTTGCCAATTCTAAAGCTTTTTGTCCATATAAATACAACTTAGGATTTACAACAAAAAATGGTGCTCTTAATCTTCTTTTACTCATACTCTAGACCTCCACTTGTTTTGTTTTAAAGACTTCAAAATATCTTTGTAATGTAACCTTCATCGCTGTATTTGCTTCAGTTTTCATTTCAACATAATCACTAGCTTTATCTTTCTTAATTTCTAAATAAGCAGCATTCAAAAAGTCTGTAAAAATATTAATTTTTCTAATGCCATTATCTACACACTTAGTCAAATTCGCATCACCTGATGATGAGCCACCATGTAAAACTAGAGGAATATCTACCGCTTGATATATATCAAATAATCGTTCAAAATTAAGTTTTGGTGTGCCTTTATACAAACCATGCGCTGTACCAATGGATACTGCTAAAGAGTCTATACCTGTTTGTTCTGCAAAGTATTTAGCATCAGCGACTTCAGTATAAATGCTAGCAGTTTCATTTTTATCTTCATAACTTTGATTTGAACCCACATGTCCAATTTCAGCTTCAACAACTACTCCATGCTGATGGGCATACTCTACTACTTCTTTAGTTTTTCTAATATTTTCTTCAAGAGTGTCTTTTGATGCATCAATCATAACAGAACTAAACCCTAGTGAAATGGCACGTTTAATAAAGTCAAAATCCTGTCCATGATCCAAATGCAAAACAACAGGCATCGAACTCTTCTCAGCTAAATATTTACCGATTAATGCTGCTTCTTCTAAACGAATAAATTTTTCATGTTGTTGTGCAAAAGCTAGAATTAATGGTAATTTTAAATCTTCCGCAGTATCGACATATGTTCTTGCAGAATCTAAATCAATAAAGTTAGTTGCTGGAATTGCAAATTTTCCTTCTTCAGCTAATCTAAATAATTCTTCTGACGTGACTAACATTACTCACTCACATCCTCTTTCATTTTTAATAATTTTTTCAATGTTGTAGCATCTGTAACTAATACATCAATAATTTTTCCCTTTATACATGCAAAAATTGATTCTATTCGATCGTTACCTCCAGCTACAGCAATGACATTTGGTATATTTTTTAAATCTTCTAATGTAATAGTTAAAACCCGATCATTCCATGGACAATGATAAAGTTCTCCATCACTAGTAATAAAGTTATAGCAGATATCACCAACAATATCTTTATTTGCCTCAATGAAATCATCGTCTTCTTCATTTATATAATATTGTGTCATAGTAGAATAAACTGGTGAACCACCTATACCGACAATGGCAATGTCAGCTTTCTTGGCTAAAGAAAAACCTTCTTTAATATATTTTTGTTCCATAAAGATTTTTTTTGCTTCAACTGTGTCTACCACAACAGGCGCATGAAGCTCTATACAGTTAGCTCCTGATTGTTTAGCAAAAATATCACAAATAACATTCGCTTGGAATTCAGTATGTGCAACCCCTAATCCCCCTACAGCAGGGATAAATGTAACAGATTTTAGTTGTATTTTACTTGAAAAAGCCTTAGCAACTTCTTTAACAGTAGTTCCTGCAGAAACTGCTATAATTGAATTTTCCTGAATTACTCTGGAAAGGTATTTTTCAGCAGCACTGCCTAATTTTTTCTTTAGTAAGTTTTGATTAGTTGGCGAAATACAAATGACTTCTTTCAAGCCAAAAGCATTTTTAGCCCTATCCTCCAAAAGACGATAAGGCTGTAAATTCTCATCGTGAATAATAACCTCAACGATTCCAATATCTCTAGCTTTTGTTAAATATTTTGAGACGAGAGAACGACTAATATTAAATTTTTTTGCAATTTTTTCTTGAGTAGCACGTTCCTCATAGTACATTTGTGCAATTTCAACTAAAAGTCTGCGATCATCATAATAAGCCATTCTCTCACCCCATTTCTTAATAAATAAACTCGATTGTATCCCCAACACTAATTGTCGGTTTCACTGCCGGTTCTAATAATACTGAACCAGGAAGTAATTCATCATCTTCAGCCAATCCAAAATAAAATGATGCATGTCCTAATTCTTTTAATGTACTATTGGCAACTTTTCCAATCTCTTTAACAGAATATTCGTTATCGCCAAATTTGACAACGCTACCAACTTTTAACAAATCAAAAGAATCTGGCGTAATTTCTTCATCATACTCGTGAATCACACATACTTCTCTTAATCCTTCTGGAGATGTATTGTTGAATAAAATTATAACATCAACATCATCAAAATCAGCAAATTCTCCAATCTCTATTACACGGGATTTAACCATATAATCACTCCTAGCTTATAATATTATTTTGCGAAAGTTTGATCCTGCAATTTACGTAAGCGATAAACTGTAGTCTCTTCATCTAATTGTATATCATCATAAGTTAAGAAGCTACCATTTTTAATATCTCGTTTTGCATAAGATTTTCCACCAACTAAACCGATTGGAACATTATTATTTTTAACCATATCTGCATGTGTTTCTAACACGCCACGTACACAGTAACCTCCAATACCATCAATTGGTTCACCTGCTTTAATATCTCTCTTAGCTACTGCAACAGTTTCTGAAATCGGTGCACCAAGTGGAACAATAGCATAATCATGTTCTAACACTGCACGAGCAATTGTTAATGGTGTTTCTAAACTACATAAGTGGAATGGACGATACAAGATATGATGATCACGATCACCTTTTTTCATTAAGTAATTTAATTCATGTTGTACACCTTCATTTTGACCTTTCACAATACAGAAAATACCAGGTGCAATACCATCAACATATTCAACTACACCAAATTTATCAAGAACCCCACCATTTTCTTTTAAGTCTAGATTTTTAACTGTTCCATCTAGATCAGCTGAGATACCATGCATACCAACTTTATCAGGAACAAAGCCAATTGCATTTGATAATAAGTTCATTTCTGCCATTGTCTTTGTACCATCTTGGAATGCAGCTAACATATGACTATTCATTCTCTTAGATTTTGCTTCTTCAGCGGCTGTATCTGGATTTGCGCTTACTTTCAAAGCATTATTTTTACCTTTACCGGCAACTAATACTTCCATCCCCATGCTCTTAGCAAATTCAAACATTTGTGCTGTTGCTGCAGGTTCATCACCATCAGATCCAGTATAAACTAAGCCTGCTGCATCATATAATTTCTTCATTAAAGGACCGATTGTGATATCAACTTCTACATTTAGGAGAACAAGGTGTTTTTTTGCAATTAATGTTTCTAAGGAAATTTGGGCACCAACTTCAGGTACACCTGTCGCATCAACAATTACCTCAACATTTGGTGAATGAATAACTTCTCTTAAGTCAGTTGAAGTCAAAATATTTACTTTCGTTGTAGCACTATGATTATATGCGTCTGCGGCTCGTTGTGCATTTTCTAATCGGATATCACTAATTCCTGTTACAGCCATACCTGGAATAGTTGAGATTTGCGAAATCATTCCATATCCCATTTGTCCAGCACCAATTACACCAACTTTAATTGGATTTTGTTCTTTTTCACGTTGCAATAACTTAGTATAAATTGTCATTTTGATTTCCTCCTAAAAACTTTTGTTAATGCATTTATCATTTGTTACACCCCAAGAATAAATTCACGAAACACAAAAGTCAACACAAAAAAACGTTGATTTATCAACTTTCACAAACGTTAACTGAATATTTTTCACAAACTTAACATTTGTGAAAGCGTGTGTATTTTGTCAATTTCGGCTTTTAATATCGAATCAATTATGCTAATCTTTGCTTAGAAGAATTTTTATAACTTGGAAGGAGGAGAATATTTTGAGGTATTGGATTTATATTTTACCTTTTATTTTAATGTGGTTCTTACAACTCTATCTATCAAAAAGGCAGACGAAAAACTATTTGCAAAATATTAGAGAAGTTAAAAAACATAAATCTGGACATATGGGTGTTGGTATTGTAAGAGCAAAACTAAATTTAGGACCTGGAATCATATTAATAATTGCTACGGATTTAGATGGTAATATTATAGAGTACAGAAAAATGGAAGGAGGTACAATATTTGCAAAATTTAAAAACTGTACTCAATATCTTGGAAAATCAACTCAGATGGTATTGAATGAGATCACCAAGAAAAAAGAAAAAAAAGCGTTTATTGATGCCTTGAAATTAATAAATGATGAACGTAGCAAAAATAATCTAGTTACAATCTAAAAATAAGGAGAGATGAATGATGGATTTTTTAGTTAAATTAGCTGAAGGATTTATTGGAATTTTTAATGCCGGTGGAAAAAATTTAGTAGGACTAATCACAGGAATTTTACCCACTCTTATTGTATTACTTACATTTGTAAACGCTTTAATTGCTATAATTGGTGAGGATCGAGTTGAAAGATTTGCTAAATTATGTACGAAAAATATCATCCTTCGATATTCTTTATTCCCATTATTGGCAGTATTCTTTATGACAAACCCAATGTGTTATACGTTTGGGCGATTTGTAGAAGAAAAACAAAAACCTGCATTTTATGATGCTGCTGTTTCATTCGTGCACCCAATTACTGGACTTTTTCCACATGCAAATGCTGGGGAACTATTTGTCTGGACAGGTATTTCAGCAGGTATTACTACTTTAGGACTATCTGTAGTTCCTTTAGCAGTTAGATACTTTATTGTAGGTTTAATCGTCATTCTCATTCGTGGTATCGTTACTGAATATCTTACAAAATTGATGTGGAAGAAATAAATAAGGAGGATAAGAATATGTCTAAAAAAGTCGTTGTATCAAAAGGCAAAAACGGCTGGGGAGGCCCTCTAACGTTAGAAAAAACAGATGAAAAGACATTAGTTGTTTCTGTGACTGGTGGTGGGATCCATCCTATTGCTAATGTAATTGCTGAACATCTAGATGCTGAAGTTGTTGATGGTTTCAGAGAAAAAGTTGATTCTGAAAAAATGATTGCTGTGGTAATCGACTGTGGTGGAACTGCTAGATGTGGTGTTTATCCAAAAATGAATGTCATGACTATTAACATCCACCCTACTCCTCCAGCTGGACCATTAGCTAAATATATTAAAGAGTATAATTTTGTCTCAGGAGTTACATTAAAAGATTTGTCTGTTGTTGAGGACGATGGATCAATTACCGATGCCTCTATCCAAGAAGTAACGCCTATTGAAGATGAAGTAGAAAAAACAGAAGATACAAAGGAAACTACATCTAGTGATAATAATCAAAAAGGTATATTAGGATTCATCAATAAATTAGGACGTGCTGTTGGTCAGGTCGTTGGTAAATTCTATCAAGCTGGACGTGATACAATTGATATTACGATAAAAAACATTCTACCATTTATGGCGTTTGTTAGTATGCTAGTTGGATTAATCAACTATACAGGTATTGGTAATATCATCGCAACTGGCGTTAAACCGTTAGCTGGCAATATTATAGGGTTAATTATTTTAGCTTTCATATGTACAATTCCAGTATTATCACCTGTATTAGGTCCTGGAGCTGTCATTGCACAAGTTATCGGTGTTCTATTAGGGGTTGAAATTGGTAAAGGAACTATTCCTCCTGCTATGGCGCTTCCTGCATTGTTCGCAATTAATGCGCAAGCCGGTGCAGACTTTGTTCCTGTAGGTTTGACTCTTGCAGAAGCAGAAGAAGAAACCGTAGAAGTGGGTGTCCCAGCAGTATTATTCTCTCGTATGGCTACAGGTCCAATTTCAGTTTTAATTGCTTGGTTATTTAGCTTTGGTCTATATTAATCCGGCGTACAAGTCATCCAAGTTCAAGTCTAATAAAAAAGCGTATTTCAATTCACAAATGAGTTGGAATACGCTTTTTACTTTTATTTTTTCAAACCTAGAGCATAGGCGGGATCGACAAACCCTTGCCAGTTAGGTGTTTTCGCTAAGCCAAAATGTAAATGAACACCGGTTGAATTACCTGTTGTACCCATTTTGCCAATCGTTTGGCCTAAAAGCACCGTATCTCCCGCTTTTACCAATATTTCATTTAGATGAAGGTAGTAACTATAATAACCATTATCGTGTTTGACAATGATAAAGTTACCAGCGCTTGGATGGCTACCTGTTGTAACGACTTGACCAGCTCGAGCAGCCATTACTTTTTGATTTAAACTACCCGGTAAGTCGATTCCATCATGCTGAGTGCCAGATTTTCCATTCGGATCTTCACGACTACCAAATCCACTTGAAACGACTAAGGGTGTTTCCAAAGGTGAAGCAAATCCAGTCACTTTGGCTTCAGCTTCTTTGGCTGCTTTGCGTGCTTTTTCTTGATCTTCCGCAGCTTTCTTTGCCTGTAAATCTTTTAACGCATTCTGTAATTGTGAACTCTTATTGGTTACATCTTTCAGTTTTGCATTTAAGATTGCTTGATTCGCCTCACAAATGACGCGTTGTTGCTGATAATAATCAACAGTTGATTGAAAATTTTTAATTAAATTTGGATATTTTTCAGCTTCTCTTTCAAGCAAGCGGACCTCATCTTTTAAATCAATTAACTTATTTGTCTTTTTCTTAAGTTGCTTTGCCGTTAAAGACTCATCTTCTTGCTTCGATAACTTTTTATACGCTTTATTCAAACGCTCTATCTTATCTTTCATTTCTTGGTAAGCAAGTTCTTCTTTAATTACAGCCTTTTTAAATCGTTCTTCTTGCGCTTGATTATCATTCATTTGCTTGATGCAATCTTGAATTTGTTTAATATAATCTTGTTCTTGTTGATGCGCTTGAGTCAACTGTGTTTGATTTTGCTTAATTTGTTGATCTAGTTCACTTGCAAATACTGGACTTGATATCAGAAATAGGCTAGCTCCAATAAGTACAAATGATAGTTTGTTTAATTTCAATGACTAGGCTCCTATCTTTTCCATATTTTGATAACGTAACTATAATTATAAATCCTTAACCTCAAAAATCAAGAGAGGCTGACCCAAAAGTATTTTAGCAAGATAATAAAAAAAGAAATCCTTATGATGAAATAAATAATTAATAAAAGACAAAGAAAATCCGAATATTCAACTTGATTACTCATAAAATCAACAATGAACGTTCGGATTATTTATATACTCATTTTTTATTAGAGACTAATGGGTCAGTCCCTCTAAATTTGTCTATTTTTGTTGTAATAAATTTAATTCTTCAGCACTTAATACGCGATATTCGCCTAAAGACAAATCTTCTGGCAAAGTTAGAGCACCCATACGAATTCTTTGTAAATAAGTCACTGTTTTGCCACATGCTTGCATCATTCGTTTGACTTGATGAAATTTACCTTCATGTAAAATAAGCTGTGCTGTGGAGATTTGCTCACTTTCATCGACCGTTAAAATCTTTAATTCGGCAGGCAAACAGATTTCCCCACCATCAATCTTTAAACCCGCTGACATCTTTTCTTGATCTTCTTTTGTTAGACAACCGCTCACTTGGACATAGTATTCTTTGGGCACATGACGCTTAGGAGAAAGCAAACGATGAGATAACGCACCATCATTCGTAATCACTAACAACCCTTCCGTATCTTTATCTAAACGCCCCACCGGGAATAAATCTTCACGATAATCTTCATCGCTAAATAAATCTAATACCGTTTCTTCATAATCATCAATCGTTGCTGAAATAACGCCTTGTGGTTTATTTAAAAGGTAATAAAATTCTTTTTGATAGCAAATAACTTCTCCATCAAATATCACTTCATCTGCTTTTTCATCGACTTGGTATTTATCGGACTTAATCACCGTACCATTGACAGTAACTAAACCTTTTTTGATAAATACTTTGACTTCTTTTCTAGAGCCGATTTGCATATCTGCTAAATATTTATCTAAACGCATGAAATCACCCTACTAAATTCTTAATTTTTGACGTAAGCGAGTCATACTTGAACCTAATAATCTCTCAGCAATGCCAACTTTTAAAATCAAGTACAAGTAAACTGCCCCTCCGACTGCTGCAACCGGAATACATAGTAAAAAGGCTGACATCTTATACTCTGGGCTGAAAATTAGACCAAAAACAACTTTTGCAATCGCTGCAGCTAACAGCATCATCACTGTTAAAATAGTAATTAATAAAATGCGTCTCAAGGTTAATTTATAATTAAACTTTGTCGCTTGTTGCAACTGACGGATATTTAGATAACATGAGACAGCCATTCCAATCGTTGTTGAAAGTAATGGACCATAAATTTGGAATAATAAAATACATGGATATTGCAAAATAAATTTAATGACAATCCCTATTGCAAAGAATTTTACCGCTGCCTTATTGTAATACATTCCCTGTAAAATAGAGGAAGTAAGCATAAATAAGCCCACAAACAATCCAGATAGACAGGCTTCTATCAAGACTTTAGCTGCTAGTTTATCCGGTTCATAAAAGAAGGTATTCAATGGATATGCTAGCAAAATCATTCCAAAAGTCGCTGGAAACATTAATAAAGCATAAAGCTGGAAATTATTGTTAATTAAACGAGCTAAATCGCGGTGTTTCCCTTGCGTTACTGCTTCGGTTACTAAAGGTAAGCTCGTAAAAGCCATTGAAGTAGCCAAGCCAATTACGACCATGGTTAACTTATCAGGGTTTCCGCCAAATACCGCCATCTGCGCCACTAATTCAGTTTTTGTGAATTTAGTAAAAGACTGCATCATATGTACATAGGTCATTTGGTCAACTAATTTATAAATAGTCGTTCCAGCACCAACAATTGTAAAAGGAATAGCTTGACGAATGGTATCAACGATTAAAGCTTTCGTATCAAGCATTTCACCTGGCAAGCTAATTTCTTTTTGGAGCTCAAATTGAACTTCGGCCTTTTTCCAAAAATATATCAAAGCCGCCATCGAAGCAAGTGCCCCAATAAAAGCCGCAAAAGTCGACTGTTCGACTGCTTTTAAATAGTCGCCGTGCATCACTTTAATGATAATGAAAGTCGCTAATAGCATGTAAAAGACGCGAATGACTTGTTCTGCTAATTGTGAAACAGCATAAGGTCGCATATCTTGATTTCCTTGGAAAAAGCCACGAATCACACTCATACAAGGGAAAATCAAAATAGCTGCACTTAACGAACGCATAATCGGAATCAACTCTGCGCCACCGCCAGATATCCTTGCTAGTGCTGGTGAGGCGATATACATGATTCCGGCACTTATTAAGCCGACGATTCCCATAAATATCAACGATTTTTTAAATAAACGATGACTTAATTCATATTGTTGTTTGGAATTATAGTAAGCGACTTGTTTAGCGATAGCAGCTGGAATTCCTGCCGTTGAAATCATTAAAAATAACGCATAGACATTATACCCCATATTAAATAAGGCATTTGCTTCTCTTCCATGACTTCCCATCCAGTAATACCATGGTAAAATATATATAACACCGATTAAGCGTGAACCAACATTACCTAGCGTCATCCAGGCTGATCCACGCGCCATTTTTTCCTCATTGGTTAAAGAGGCTTGTTGTTTAAATTGTTCTGACATTGATAATCCTCTTACATTCTAAAAATTTTGTCTTACCGTTTTATTTTAATCGGAATTTTTGCAACTTGCAAGTCAACTTTGTTAATTTTACTACAATTGTAACGTACATACAAAGAGAAACGAGAACTAGCAATACGACTAATTCTCGTCTCTTGTTCTTTTCATAAATTAAGCTTTTTCTTCAGCAATATAAGCTTTTACAATTTCAATATCACTTTCATACGGCGTTGCTTGTCCGTTTACTTTAATTGTTTTTTCACTACCCTTACCCGCTAATACAACTGCGCTTTGACTATCTGCCATCGCTAATGCTTGCAAAATGGCTTGCTTGCGATTTTCTTCAAGAATGACTTGGACACTTGGATTGGTAATGGCGGCTTTGATTTCTTCACTAATACTTGAAACTTGTTCAAAATTTGGATCATCCGCTGTTAAAAAGGCAACATCTGCTTCTTCACTAATCGCCTTGCCCATATCCGGTCTTCTAGATAAGGCCTTCCCACCGGCACTACCTGTTAAAATAATCAATTTACCGTCTGGCTTAAGTTGTTTTGCTGCATGACTGACCGCTTTAAGACTTAAATAGTTATGCGCATAATCCACCAAGACTAATGCACCATTTGCCAAATAAAAAGCATTCATCCGACCAGGCACACTCACTTCACTTAAGTCTTGTCCAGCTTGGTCTAAAGATAAATGGCTATCTACAAGACGTGCCGCCATTATTGCTGCCGTTGCATTGCCATGATTAAATTCACCAACTAATCCTAAGTGAATGGCTTGTTCTTGATTTAACAGATGATCTTTCAAAATAAAATCATGCTGACTTTTACTCGTATATTGAAAATCTGCTGCCAATGATTTTTCTGAAAAAGTAAGGTACTCAACTTTTGCTTGCTGACAGGTCTCTACTAATAAATCAAAATAAGGCATATCTGCATTTAAAATCATCTTTTTACTGTGCAAGATTAATTGCCGCTTACAGTAAAGATAATCTTCAAATGTCGGATGCTCAATCGGACTAATATGATCATGGCCAATATTTAAAAACAAGCCGACATCAAAGGTCAAACCATATACGCGCTTAATCTTGTAAGCTTGTGACGAAACTTCCATCACTAAATGCGTCATCTGATGTTCGACCGCTTGAGCCATTTGTTGATAAATAACCAAAGCTTCTGGAGTCGAGAGCGAGGATTTCATCTTAGTTTTTCCATCTAAAATCGTTTCCTCTGAAGAAAATAGTGCACATTTATGATTCGTCATCTGGTTGATTAATTGATGCGTCAAATATGCGGTAGTCGTTTTCCCTTTTGTCCCCGTAATGGCAATGGTAAATAACTGCTCTTGTGGATCTTGGTAAAAGGCTTGAGCTAATACCACCATCGCTTCTCTAATATCAGTAACAACAACAGCAATGGCAGCTTGGTGTTCATAATAATTTTCAGAGACATAACAAGTTAATCCTTGAGCAACGGCTTGAGCTAAAAAGCTTTCTTTAAAATTGAGTCCTTTACAAAAAAATAAAGAATCCCTACCTACTTCACGAGAATCATAAGTCATATGGTGAAAGATTTTTGCACTGATTTTGTCAGAGGGTGCGTAATGCCACTGACCATCTATAATAATTTCTTTTAATAATTGCTTTTTTAATAATATTTTTTGGATTTGTGGTAAGGAAATTTGATACTCCATAAAAATCTCCAATCTTTTACTTTCATTTGTCATGGACCATTTTAACACAAGACGAACTTCACGTACACCATCACAAAAAAGAAGAAGGGACTAGCCGCTTCTTCTAATTTTGAATCAAATTATTTATTCTAGTAATCCACTGAATAGGCCAACTACAAAATCAGTTGGGCTAAAGGGTTCTAAATCATCTATGCCTTCCCCTAGACCTACTAATTTTACAGGTAGATGCAATTCATTGCGGATAGCTAGCACAATCCCACCTTTGGCCGTACCATCTAATTTGGTTAAGACTAAACCTGTGACATCGGTTGTTTCCTTAAATTGTTTGGCTTGGACCATCGCATTCTGTCCAGTCGTCGCATCCAAAACAAGCAAAACTTCATGAGGTGCATCAGGAATTTCACGCTGAATCACCCGTTTGATTTTATCTAATTCTTTCATTAAGTTGACTTTATTTTGTAGACGCCCAGCCGTATCCACTAATAAGATATCAGCCTGTTCTTCCTTTGCTTTTTGAATCGCATCAAAAACGACTGAAGCAGGGTCACTACCAGGTGCTTTAGTTACCACTTCGACACCAGCTCGCTCTCCCCAAACAACTAACTGATCAATGGCTCCAGCTCGAAATGTATCCGCAGCAGCCAATAATACTTTTTTACCTTGTTCCTTATATTGGTGCGCCATTTTCCCAATGGAGGTTGTTTTTCCTACACCATTCACTCCTACAAATAAGATTACTGTTAAGCCATCTTCTTGAATGTTCAAGTCATTATTTTCATTTAGCCCTTCTTCTTCATATAAGTTGACTAATTTTTCGATAATCGCATTTTGGACTTCGGCACGTTTTTTGACATTTTTGAGTTTCACTTCTTGGCGCAAAGCATCAGCAATTTTCATCGATGTTTCAAAGCCAACATCGGCACCAATTAAGGTCTCTTCTAATTCTTCAAAGAAATCTTCATCCACTGAACGGAAATTGGCAAAGAGCTCATTCATGCGTTCACCGAATGTTTTACGCGTTTTTTCAAGACCTTTATCATATTTCTCTTGTGTCTGTAATTCTTGTTCGTTACTTACTTCTTCAGTGGGTTGTTCTCCGGTAAAAGCACGTTTAATCTTATCAAAAAAGCCCATTATGACACCTCTTTTCTTTATTTTAAAACAAATTTCTCAACAGCTTTAGCGACACCGTCTTCTTCATTACTTGAAGTGATATAATCAGCGGCTTGGCGAACTTTTTCAACTGCATTTGCCATAGCCACACCCATACCTGCATATTCAATCATCGATAAGTCATTTTCTTCATCACCTAAAGCCATCACTTCATCGCTCGTCATCCCTAAATATTGTGCCAAGCGATCTAATCCAAATGCCTTAGTCACTCCTTTAGGCATAAATTCTAATAAATTACTACGCGTTTTAATGACTTCATAATCTGCTTTAAATTGTGCAGGGATTTTTTCAATTTGTTGGTCTAAAAATTCTTGATGATAAGCCATGACGACCTTATTGTAAAGACCATCTGATGTTAAATCTGCTAATTTAGCTGGTTTATAAGTTAATAAGCCATTTAATTCAGGATAAATGGATGGATGATTCGTTGAAGTTGGTAATTGTAAAACCACTTCTTCTGATAAGACATCTAATGGTAAATCTAGCTCGATCATCAATTGGCTAATTCTTTGTACATCTTCTAAAGTCATCGCTGATTTACTTAAGATTTCACCAGTATCATTTTTTTGGACTAATCCACCATTAAACGTAATGCTGTAATCACCAGGTTCGTTTAATCCTAATTGTTCAATAAATGGTGTGATGGCAGCTAATGGACGCCCAGTACATAAAACCACTTTAACACCTTGTTCTTTGGCCTTTTGCAACACGGTTAAATTTTTTTGTGAAATTCTTTTATCATCAGTTAGAAGCGTACCATCTAAGTCAATAGCTACTAATTTAATCATGATTGTCCTCTTTTCTATTCAAATTACCGCCTTCACTAATTTCTTCTAGACGGACAGATAATACTTTTGAAATACCTGATTCTTCCATCGTTACCCCATATAAAACATTGGCTGCTTCCATTGTTCCTTTACGGTGAGTGACGACAATAAATTGGGTTTCGTCTTGATAGGTCTGTAAGTATTTGCCAAAGCGCAATACATTTGCCTCATCCAAAGCGGCCTCCACTTCATCGAGCACACAAAACGGTACTGGACGAACTTGAATAATCGCAAATAGCAAACTAATCGCGGTCAATGTTCTTTCCCCACCAGATAATAGATTTAAGCTCTTTAAATGTTTTCCTGGTGGTTGGGCTTCGATTTCAACACCAGTATTCAGCAAATCATGTGGATCTGTTAAACTCAAGCGTGCACGTCCACCACCAAACATATTTGGAAATACGCGTTCAAATTGAGTCGCAATTGCATCAAAAGTTGTTTTAAACCGTAATTTGACTTCTTCATCCATTTCATTCATCGTTTCAAACAACTGATTTTTCGCTTGTAATAAATCATCGCGTTGACCAGTTAAGAAATCGTAGCGCTCTTTGATTTGTTCATATTGCTCAATGGCTGATAAATTAATCGGTCCTAATTCTTGAATCGCTTTTTTCAATTCATAAATTCTTGCCTTTGCTTGATCGATATCGCTTAGTTCAAGCGCTTGTTTTTGCGCTTGTTCAAAGGATAATTCATACTCTTCTTGCAAGTAATTCAAGCGATTATCCAATAATATTTCTGAACGATTGGCTTGAACTTCTAGTTTGGTTAACTGAGATAATTTCGCCTTTTGTTCTTGATTGTAAGTATTATATTGTTGATCTAGTTCATCGATTTGTTTTTGTGTTTGATAACGATTTTCTCGTAAAGCCTGCATTTCTTCTTGGAGTGCTAATTTACGTTCATTTAACTGGGATACTTGCTGTTCTAAAGTCTCTTCATCTAATTCTTGGTCAGAAAAGTCTGCATCAAGCATCGATAACTGAATATTCAATTGCTCTAGATTTTTTTGTGCTTCTTCTAGGGCCATTTTATTTGCCGTAAAGTTTTGGCGCAATTGACTTACTTTCTCTTTGGTTACTGCAAATTCAGCCTGTTTATCGGCTAATTCATGTTGCAAGGCTTCTCGTTTCAGTTCTAGATTATCAGCTTGCGTGTTTAGCTGCTCCATTTCTTCATTGAGTTTGGCTAATTGCTGTACCATTACTTGCAATTGTGCTTGTTTATCGGCTAAATCACGGTCATATTCTGCTAATAGTTCTGTAATTTCGCGATTTTCAAACTCAAAATTGGTTAAATCTTGTTGTAACCGTGCCAGTTTTTCCGCTTGATTGGTCACATGATTTTCTTTTGTCGTTTGGCTCATGCGTAATTGCTCAAGTGCTTGACGCATTTTTTCAACTTCTGCCTGTTTTTGTGCTAAGTCTTGTTGAAGCGTCTTTACTTGACTTTCCGCTTGTAGTAAACGTTCTTTGACAGAGTCTTCTTTGGCTTTTAATTGGTTTAGTTCTTGTTGATGGCCTAAAAGTGTCGTTTGGCCTGAGCGTTTATTCGCACCCCCGGTCATCGAACCTCCAGCATTCATCACATCGCCTTCTAAGGAAACGACACGATAGCGATAATTTAGACGACGAGCCAGTTGATTGGCGCTCTCTAAATCTTCACTAATCAATGTAGCACCGAGTAAATTCTCCATAATGGCACGATGATTTTCTTCAAAGGTCACCAATTCACTCGCCACACCTAAAAATCCTGGAATACTAGCGGCTTGTTGTTTGATATTTTCCGTAACTTTTCGTGATTGTATCGTAGTTAATGGTAAGAAAGTAGCTCGACCTACGCGTTGTTGTTTCAAGAAGGTGATGGCTTGTCTCGCAGCTTTTTCATCTTCAACCACAATATGTTGGCTAGCGGCTCCTAAAGCTGTTTCAATAGCCAAAGCATACAGTTGATCCACGTCTAGTAATTCAGCCACTGCACCGATGATTCCGAATAATTGTTTGCGGTGGGTTAAGACTTGACGTACCCCTTGATAATAGCCCGTATAATTTTCTTGCAAATCAGCTAAAGTCTTACGGCGCGCTTGGACTTGCTGACTTTCATTCATCAAATGATACATCATCTGTTGGGCTTTTTGTAAATGTTCTTGTTGGGTAGTCACTTGTTTTTGCGCAGCGGCTAAAGCTTGTTGTTTTTCCTGAACTTGATTTTGCAACGCTTCATTTTCAGCAGTCAACTGATCCAATTTTGCTTTTGATTCACGGACGGTTGCTTGTAAATCTTGCTGTTTTTCTACGGTCTGTTGATTTTTTTGTTGATCTTGTTGCTTTTGCTTTTCGATAAATGTTAATTCATTTTGCAAATTAGTCTTAGCCTGCAATTGATCCAAATACTGGTTACGTAATTCTTCCAACCATTCTTTGGGAGATTTTTGATATTTTGCCAATTCTTGCTGTAGTTGGGTTAATTGCTTTTCGATTTGTTGATACTGTCCATTTTTTTGCGAAATCTTTTGTATCAATGTTTGTTGATTTTCTTCCAGCTGTTCGATTTGTTGCTGTACTTGTTCAAGATTATGACGCAATTCTTTGGCATTTTTTTGCTGATGGAAAGAGCGCTCCTGTAATACTGCCTTTTTTCCTTCCGCTTGTTTCAAGGCTTCTACTAAATGTAGGTGGTCTTGGTTTTTTGCCTCTAACTGCTCATCTAAATGTGCGCGGTCTTGACGTAAACGCAATAATTCATTTTCACTTTGCGTTAAGGCATGGGATAATTTCTGAACTTCTTGCTTCAGACTTGCGATTTGCGCTTTTTCTTCTTCCCACACTTGTTTGCTTTGTTTCATTTCTTGTACAACATAGGAAACATCGACTTGGGTTAATTCCTCTTTATAGGTTAAAAATTGTTGCGCAGCTTGCTTTTGTTGGGCAAGTGGTGTTAATTGCTCGGTTAATTCATAAATAATATCTGCTAAACGATCTAAATTATCCTGAGTCTCAAATAATTTCTGTTCCGCTTGTTTTTTCTTTTGTTTGTACTTTAATACACCGGCAGCTTCTTCAAAGATACCGCGACGATCTTCAGACTTGCTACTAAAAATCGCTTCTACTTTCCCTTGAGAAATAATGGAGAAAGACTCACGACCTAAGCCAGAATCCATAAATAATTCTTGAATATCTCGTAAACGACAACTTTGATTATTCAGATAAAATTCGCTATCCCCATTACGAAATAAGCGTCTTTTCACACTAACCTCAGCATAGTCTAACGGTAAGTAATGGTCGCTATTATCTAAAACCATAGTTACTTCTGCAAGATTTAAGGCTTTTTTAGCATCTGAACCCGCAAAAATAATATCAGGCATCTTTCCACCACGTAAACTCTTGGCGGATTGTTCTCCTAATACCCAACGAATCGCTTCCGTAATATTGCTTTTTCCACTACCATTAGGACCCACTATCGCCGTGACATTCTTTTCAAAATCGATAATGGTGCGATTAGCGAATGATTTAAATCCTGAAATTTCAATTCTTTTTAAATGCACCTTGTTTCCTCGCTTACTCTTCAATATGGCTTAAAGCATCAGCCGCCGCCGCTTGTTCTGCTAGTTTTTTCGAACGACCGCTACCTGTTCCAATTAAGACTTGATCACAGTAGACCTCTGTTGAAAAAAGTCGGTCATGGGCAGGGCCTTCTTCTTTAATCAGACGATAATCAATGAATACATCGCCTGCTTTTTGTAATATTTCTTGTAATTTTGTCTTATGATCCATCTCATGTGAAAAAGCACCAGCTAATACTTTAGGATAGATAACTTGTTTTAAAAATTGTTCCACCACTTCTAAACCTTGATCCAAATACAAAGCACCTAAGAAAGATTCAAATAAATCACACAGCAAAGAAGGACGCTTGCGACCACCAGAATTTTCTTCCCCTTTACCTAAACAAATGGCTTGGTCAAATTGGCACTCTTTAGCAAATTGTGACAGAGAATCCTCTCTAACAATAGCTGCCCGTAATTTGGTTAACTTACCTTCTGTGACATTTGGATAAGTTTGGAATAAAAAGCGTGAAACGAGCAATTCCAACACGGCATCTCCTAAAAATTCTAAACGTTCATTATCAGACAGATGCAAATTGCGATGCTCATTCACATAAGACGAATGGGTAAATGCTTGCTCTAACAAACTTACATTATTAAAAATAATTTGATAATTTTCCTTTAAATTTGTAATTAGCTTTTGATCCATTACCAACATTCCTTTATCTTTTAATATGAAAATACATTCTTATTATACTAAAATCCTCTTAAAATGCAAACAAACCCTTGATATTATTGACTTTTTATCATTTTTTTGATTACTTTTCCAAACTATTTATCCTAAAAATAAAAAATACGCGCGGTACAAGCAAGACCTTCTCGCTTATCCTCCGCGCGATTAAATTCACATAAACATTTTTAAGCTAAGTGACTAGCAATATAATCTACTGCCGCACCCACTGTTTCGATTTTTTCTGCATCTTCATCAGAAATCTCTGTACCAAATTCATCTTCTAATTCTAAAACAAACTCCATTACAGAAATTGAATCAGCATTTAAATCGTCTTTAATATTCGTATTTTCTTTCACATCTTCTGCGTTGATTTCAAAATGTTTGGCAATAATTGCTGCCACTTTACTGAATACTTCTTCTCGTGTCACGGGCATTCACCTCCAAATAGTGACTTATTACTGTTCAGTCACTCTACATTGTACTGATAAATTGTCTCTTTGTCTAGTTTTTTTTCATTTTCGTGACAATCATTGCAGACAAGTATCACTATTCTTCTTCAAAATGGGCAACTAATTTTTCTACTACGCGACTTTCTAGCATCGTATGAATTTGCTTAATTGTAGCATAAACAGCCTCTTCCTTGGAGGAACCATGGGCTTTAATGACAGGTGCCTTCAAACCGAATAATACCGCTCCACCGTGCTTAGAGTAATCCATTTGTTTTTTTAAATCTTTTAAGCCATCTTTTAAAAGCAGTGCACCCATTTTTCCTTTGACACCACTATCTAAAATCGCATGCTTCAGTAATTTCATCATGCTAAGGGCGGTTCCTTCAATTGATTTTAATACCGCATTACCTGTAAAACCATCAGTAACTACCACATCGGCACGTCCTTCGAGAATTTCACGGGCTTCGATATTGCCAATAAAGTTAATTTCTGGTGTTGCTTTTAATAATTCAAAGGCTTTTTTGGTTAATTCATTTCCTTTTGAGTCTTCTGTTCCGTTATTGAGTAATGCGACTTTTGGTTGGGCCACTTTCCGAACATTTTCCGCATAATAAGAGCCTAGAATGGCGTATTTGACTAGATGTTCTGGCTTGTTATCGGCATTGGCACCTAAATCAAGCATGTCAAAACCGCCTGTCGAACCAATCACCGGTAAAGTAGACATCAAACCAGGTCGTTCAATTCCTTTAATACGTCCGACAACAAATAAACCAGCCGCTAATAATGCTCCGGTATTACCGGCAGAAAGAATCGCATCAGCACGTCCATCTTTTACGGCTTGAGCAGCTAAAACCATCGAAGCTTGTTTTTTACGACGAATTGCTTTTACTGGCTCATCATCACTATTGATTTTTTCATCCGTATGAATAATTGTTATATTGCGATCATCTGTTAAATATTTTCTAATTTCTGCTTCTTTACCATAAAGTTGAAATTCAATATCATTAAATTTTTCACGGGCCAACATCACACCTTTAACGATTGCTTCTGGAGCATAATCGCCGCCCATTGCATCGACTGCTATCTTCATTTCTTCGCCTCACCTTTTTTTCATGGAATAATTCTATTATATCTGTTAGTCGAAAAATTCGCCATTATTTTTATCAGTCACTAGATAGTTTACCAAATTCTGATACATCGGTAAAATCTGCCAATCTTTTTGTGCATAAATCGCTTGGGCTTCTTCTTTTGCTATTTCTAAAACATGCGCATCAGCCACAATATCTGCAAAATGAAAGACCGGCAAGCCTGATTGACGATTCCCAAATACTTCTCCTGGTCCTCGTAATTCCAAATCTTTTTGGCTGACCACAAAGCCGTTATTGGTCTGTGTCATGATTTTCATTCGCTCTTTACCAACTTCATTTTTGGGATTTGCCACTAAGATACAGTAAGAGGCTTGACTTCCCCGACCGACACGCCCTCTTAATTGGTGAAGTTGTGCTAAGCCAAAGCGATCTGCATCAATAATAATCATCGCCGTCGCATTCGGTACATTCACCCCTACTTCAATGACCGTGGTTGAAACCAATACTTGCAACTGATTTTCTTTAAATGCTTGCATGACCGCATCTTTTTCATCATTTTTCATCCGTCCATGTAAGAGTCCCACTTGATAATCAGGGGCATAATAATCCCGTAGTTGCTCATAAATTTTTTGCGCATTTTCTACATCTAAATTTTCTGATTCTTCAATGAGCGGACAGATGACGTACATTTGATGGTGGCTTGCAAGTTCAGTTTGCCCCCATTTCAATACTTGGTCGAGCTGTTTAGGAAGCACCCAACGCGTCACAATTGGAATGCGACCAGCTGGCAGCTCATCAATAATTGAAACATCCATCTCTCCATAGGCGGTAATGGCCAAAGTTCTAGGAATCGGCGTGGCGGTCATGAATAAAACATCTGGTTTATAGCCTTTTTCACGCAAAACTTTACGCTGATTTACCCCAAATCGATGCTGCTCGTCTGTAATAACTAACCCTAGATGAGCAAAATCAACTTCATCTTGTATCAAGGCATGGGTCCCAATGATGATATCTAGCTCTCCAGATTTCAAGTCAGTTAATATTTGCTGGCGTTCTTTGGTTTTAGTTGATCCTGTCAAAAGTGCGACATTAACTTCAAAAGGACGCAATAATTCAGCCAATGATTGGTAATGTTGTTGCGCTAAGATTTCGGTAGGCACCATCAATGCGCCTTGAAAGCCTGCGGTGGTTGCGGCATAGAGCACAATCGCCGCCACAATAGTTTTCCCACTCCCTACATCCCCTTGCAAAAGACGTTGCATATGCTTAGGGCTTAACAAATCTTTGCAAATCTCATTGGTCACTTTCTTCTGCGCATTCGTTAATTCAAATGGCAAACTCGCAATAAAGGCTTTTAATTTGTGAATATCATAAGGAATGCTGAGCCCGTTTTTCTCAGCTTTTTCTCTTGTCTTTAGCCCTTGAATCTTCATCTGAAAAACAAAAAATTCTTCAAAAATCACTCTTCGCTTGGCTTGATGATGATCTTCCATTGTTTTTGGAAAATGCATCGCCCACATCGCTTCATTTCTAGCAAATAAACGATACTTATCCACGAGATTTTGCGGTAAATTCTCCTCGATATAGCTATAATATTGTTCAAAAGCTTGCTTAATTAATTGAATCAGTGTTGTTTGTCTAATGGATTTATTGACATGATAAATCGGCGAAAAACCTTCATTTTGACTGCTACTGCTCAAAATTTTCATGCCATTTAGTGTCTGGCGTTTGGCATCCCAGCGTCCATAAATAGCAATTTCTTCACCAACTACTACTTTATCCTTTAAATAAGGCTGATTAAAGAAACTAACCATAAACACATCATTCTCTTGCATCAAACGAAAAGAAAGTTTGGATTTCTTATAACCAAAACGATTTAATACAGCTGGCGAGACCACTAAACCTTTTAATGTTACCTTTTCTTGATCATTAATCTCTTGAATTTGGCGTTCCTGAATATCTTCATAGCGAAAAGGATAGTAGCTTAATAAATCTTCAATCGTTTCAATACCTAAAGTGGCTAAGGTTTCAGCGCGTTTTTCCCCCACGCCACTTAAAGCTGTTACTGGATCTTGTAAATTCATCTCACACCACCTTCTTTGTCAAATCGTAGACGGTGTAAATCGACTAGCTACTTCGACGTATTGAACAGACCTTATCCTACTTAGTATCAATCAACTAAATACTCGGAAAATTTCCCCTTCTGCTTAAGTAAATCTCCTTTCATCCGACTTTCTTAGCAGAAGGTAACACATGAATTTTCATGTATTTACACAAGTTGATTGATAACCTTTTGCTTGTAGCTGACCGAGTCAATTTACAACCTTATATAAAAGAGAGTGCAGGTTTTCCCACACTCTCCACCATTTATACTTTATTCTGCTGAGAATAGATATGGATAAACTGGTTGATCTCCTTGATGGATTTCAATTTCAAGTTCAGCATTGATTGCAAGTAATGCAGCTTCAATTTCTTTTGCTTGAGATTCACTACCTTCTTCACCAATGATAATCGTGATAATTTCTGTATCTTCATCCATCATGGCTTGTAAAGTATCCATACATACAGCTAAAATCTGTGGTTTAGAAACGACAATCTTGCCATCTACCATACCTAAGAAATCGCCCTTAGTAATCTCGATACCATCAATACTTGTATCACGAATCGCATGAGTTACAGAACCACTCACGACGTTTTCAAGCATCTCAGTCATTTGTTCTTTATTTTCATTTAATGTAGCTTCTGGATTAAAGGCTAGTAAAGCAGTCATCCCTTGAGAAATCGTTCTACTTGGTACAACTGCAACAGGAATTTCAGCTACTTCAGCCGCTTGTTCAGCTGCCATAAAGATATTTTTATTATTTGGTAAGATAATCACTTGTTCAGCATTGATTGCTTCGATAGCATCCATAATATCTTGGGTACTTGGATTCATCGTTTGACCACCACTGATGACATAATGAACACCTAGACTCGTAAATAATTCTTTCAAGCCTTCACCTGCCGCAATTGCAATGACACCAAATGGAATCTTTGGTTTTGCTTGGGGTTTCGCTTGTTGTTGGTCATGCTCTAAAATTGTTTCATGTTGTAAACGCATATTGTCTACTTTGACTTTAATCAACGAACCAAATTTTTGACCATAATTCATCACTTCACCAGGATGTTCTGTGTGCACGTGAACTTTGATAATTTCATCATCATTCACCACTAATAAAGAATCTCCAAGTTCATTTAAATAATTACGGAAAGTATCATACTCAAATTCACTATCTACAGTTGGGCCTTCCCCAATTTTCACCATGATTTCTGTACAGTAACCAAACTTGATATCTTCAGTGGCTAATTGACCTTGCACCGAGCGCTCATGTTCTGCGTGAACCATTTGATCCATAGAAGCCAATGTTAAAGTAAACTGTTCATCTTCTTCAAAATTACCAGTTAAAGCATTTAAAAATCCTTCATAAACAAATAATAAACCTTGTCCACCGCTATCAACTACGCCTACTTCTTTTAATACTGGCAATAAATCTGGTGTTTTGGCTAAAGCTTTTTTCGCCCCTTTTACTACGGCTTGCATGACTTCAACGCAATCATCACTTTCTTTTGCTTTGCGTTCACCAAATTCAGCGCCGACACGTGCTACGGTTAAAATCGTTCCTTCAACTGGCTTCATCACAGCTTTGTAGGCTGTATTCACGCCATTGGTAAAGGCCGCTGCTAATTGTTTGGCATCTAAGCTCTCAAAATCAATCATTGCTTTACCAAATCCGCGGAATAATTGGGATAAAATAACTCCAGAATTTCCACGAGCCCCCATTAATAAGCCTTTAGATAAGCATTTTGCTAACTCACCGACATGCTCACTAGCTGAATCACTCACAGCTTTTGCTCCAGAAGTCATTGTTAAGTTCATATTTGTCCCAGTATCCCCATCAGGAACTGGAAAAACGTTTAAAGAATTGACATATTCTGCATTTGCTTGTAATCGTGTTGCCCCAGCTTGTACCATTTCTTGGAACTGACTAGCGCTAATCTTATTTACCACCACTTGAAAAAAATCCTCCTCATTAAAAATTATCCGCTAGTTTATTCGGGTAAGACACGGACACCTTGGACAAAAACATTGACTGAGTTTGCAGTTACACCAAGCATTGTTTCAAGATTATATTTCACTTTTTCTTGGACATTGCGAGAAACTTCAGAAATCTTTGTACCATAACTAACGATTGTGTACACATCTACTGCCACGCCATTTTCTTCTTGACGGACAACCACACCTTTTGAATAGTTCTCTTTTCGTAAAATTTCATTAATATTATCTTTAATTTGTTTTTTGCTAGCCATACCGACAATGCCAAATACATCTGTAGCCGCTCCACCTACTACTGTTGCGATTACATCATTGGACATTTCGATTAAGCCATTTTGCGTCATCATTTTTACAGCCATCAGAATTCCTCCTTCATCTGGACCTTATTTTTATTCAATAAGTTCATTCTATCATAGCTACTATCTTATGAAAAGGGCTAGCCAAATGAATCCCTCTAACCTTGTTTAATTTACAATGTTTAAGAAAAAATGTCAATGAATTCTAAAATATCTCTTGCCTTTTTCTTAACTATATGATAAATTAATTTGGTATGAGACGAAAATAATCGCTCCCACATCAAGGCAAAGGAGGAAAAACACATGGCAAAAGTTTGCTACTTTACAGGTCGTAAAACTAAAAGTGGAAATAACCGTTCACACGCAATGAACGCTACAAAACGTACAGTTAAACCTAACTTACAAAAAGTTCGTGTATTAATTGATGGCAAACCTCAAAAAGTTTGGGTATCAACTCGTGCTTTGAAATCTGGAAAAGTTGAGCGAGTTTAATTAATAAACGAAATAACGAAGCTGCATTGGTTGTGGCTTCTTTTTTTTTGCCCTTTCTTATCTCGTTTCTTATGGTACAATGTTTTTATACTATTTTATACTGAGGTTATTCATTTATGAGGCAATATATCAAACAAAATAAATCTTACTTACTTATTAGTTTTTTCTTACCAGTAATTATCATGACTTTTGTCTATCTTTTAAATGGTATCTATCCTGGAAGTGATCGCAGTATTTTAGCCAGTGATGCGTTTGCTCAATTTTCCAACTTTCATGCTAGTTTTCGGCAAGTCTTACTAGGCAAACAAAGTATTTTTTACACATTTAATGCAGCACTAGGCTTAAACTATCTTTCACTAGCAGCCTATTATTTGGGAGGGATTTTTACCCCTATAGTACTCTTTTTTCCAAACCAACTCATGCCTGATGCACTCTATTTTTTAACTTTAGTCAAATTTGGCATGATGGGCTTAAGCTTCGGTGTACTGGCCAAGTCAACTTATCCTAAATTACCAGAAACACTTCGACTTGCTTTGGTCACTTGCTATTCGCTCTTATCTTTTGCTGTTGCGCAATCAGAATTAATCATGTGGCTAGATGCATTTATTTATTTACCCTTAGTGATTTTAGGTATTCAAAGACTAATCGCTAAACAAAAAGTTGGCTTATTATTTATCAGTTATTTTCTTTTATTTTGCACAAGTTTTTATTTTGGTTTTATGATTGGTGTATTCTCTGTAATGTTCTTTTTTGTTCAACTTGTTGCAAATTTCAGACAAACCAAAGCCGCCATTATCCCATTTTTTATGACGGGAATTTGTAGTGGTTGCGCTTCTATGTTTATCTTATTACCGACCCTTATTGACCTAAAGACAAACGGTGAGTCACTCACAAAAATCTCCCAATGGAAAACCGAAGATACTGCTACACTCGATTTACTTATCAAAAATTTTATTGGCGTTTACGATACGACAAAATACGGCTCCATTCCCTTTGTTTTTGTAGGACTACTAAGTCTGATTGGCTTAACCTTATATTATATGAATAAACGTTTTTTACTTAAAGAAAAAATTGCTTATACCGTTTTAATTGCCATACTGATAGCAAGCTTTTATTTAGAACCTTTAAATTTGTTTTGGCAAGGTATGCACACCCCTAATATGTTTTTATTTCGTTTTGCCTTTTTATTCTCATTTGTTGTCGTTTATTTAGCAGGGTTTGGCCTCACAGATATCTATCACTATTCAAGAATAACATTATCCTATACATGCTTATTTTGGCTACTTTTATTTGCGATTGCCTATTTTGGAAAAGCTGAAAAAGAATACCTTTTTCTTACGCCTTCTTCAGCATGGATAACTGCAATTGTCCTTACGATTTACATGATTCTTTTTATTTATCGGAATCGCTTTTCTAAAAAAATATTCTCGCTACTTTTACTTGTCATAGCATTTGGCGAAATGTCTATCAATTCCTATTACTTAATTTTAGGGATTCGCAATGATTGGGTCTATGCTTCACGTTCACTATATACAGATCCTTATCCAGCTATTTCGGCATTGGTTGGTTATACAAAACAGCATAATCAAGATTTTTATCGTCTAGAAAATCTCGATCCTGTCTCGGTTAATGATGCTTTTCATTACAACTATGCTGGGATTGGCTTATTTTCATCTATGCGTAATCGTCACGCTTCTAGCTATTTAAATCAACTCGGATTTCGGTCACGTGGCACCAATCTTAATTTACGTTATCCAAACAATACCCTATTGATGGATAGCCTTTTTGATATCAAGTACAACTTATCTACGCAACCAGTAGAAAAATACGGCTTTATCCAAAAGCAAAAAGTAGGGAATTATCAACTATACGAAAATCATAATGCCCTTGAATTAGGTATACTTGCTCCTGAAGATATCTATAACGTCCAACAACCTACATTCGATAACTTGGCAAGTCAAAAAAATCTATTCAATGCCTTATCTCGGCAAAATCAGGAATATTTTCAGTTCACCACAGTCTCTTTAGTGCAACAAACCAACACTAAAATTGATGAGAATGGCAATATTACTACCTATATTCAACAAAATCCGGACCAAGAACAAAAAATTACTTATCAAGTCTTTATTCCGGCTAATACCCAAGCTTATGTCAGCCTGTTTCCTTTTGACTTCTCGCAATTGAATGCAAGTAGCGCAACAGTAACAACAGCTCATTCAAGCTATGAAAGTCAAATCGATATTAATGGTCAATATTATAATTTAGGCTACTTTAATCAGGATACTACTTTTCAATTCACAATCAGCCTAAATGGGAATCAAAAGCTATCCTTCCTAACACCTAAAGTACTACTACTTGATACCAACGCTTATCAGCAAGCCATCAATGTACTAAGACAAAATGAAGTAGCTTTTCAAGTGAATAAAAACCAAGCGACTGCGACCTTTGAAGCAAAAGAAGATCAAGTTCTCTTTACTACCTTAGCTTATGATAAAGGTTGGCAAGCCAAAATTGATGGGAAAAAAGTACCAATAAAAGCCTTTAAAAATGCATTAATTACGATACCCGTCAAAAAAGGCAAACACACACTAACCTTGACGTATTATCCACCAGGGTTATTCTTAGGTACAGGAATCAGCTTAACAGCAACCGTACTTTTTGGCTTATATTGTTATTATCACCGAAAGAAACTACTCCGCTAAACAATAAAAGAGCGCTATGTCTAATCATTAGTCCATAGCGCTCTATTTGATTATTCATATTTGACTCTTTTTAAATATAACCCTTCAGGATGAGCCGTGGGTCCTGCTTGATTACGATCTTTAGAGGCGATAATAGCTGGAATGGCATCTACTGGCATTCGTTCATTGCCAATTTTTAATAGTGTTCCTACCATGATACGAATCATCTTATATAAAAAACCATCACCTCTAAAAGTAAAAATCAACTCCCCATTTCCCTCGTCTTGTCGGATATTTGCTTCATAGACTGTTCGCACCTTATCCTCAACTGAGCTCCCACTAGCGCAAAAGGCTGAAAAATCATGCGTCCCTAAAAAATCAGTTATCGCTTGTTGCATCTTTTCAACATTCAAAGGATAAGCATAATAAGCAGCGTATTTTCTTCTAAAAGGTACACGTGGTTTTTGGATTTGTAAACGATATTCATAGGTCTTTTCTACCACGTTATATCTAGCATGAAAATCTTCTGAAACCTTCTCAACACTAATACAAGCAATATCTTCGGGTGACTGCGTATCTAA
>DWVH01000051.1 GCA_019120335.1 Candidatus Enterococcus stercoripullorum | reverse complement strand
TTTTTCCCATTTTAAACTTAATTTTTTCATTTTCATCATTCCTCCAAATAAATATTTACAGGAATAGTGTGCCATAATTTTCATTGTAGCGGGAAAATCATTCCTGAACAACAGCAAAATCATTCCTGAATGAACTTTACTCTTGAATATTCCCTAAATATATTAGATGCTGACAACTACTTATTTACTCATAGCACTCAACGAAAAGGAATAATAACAAAAAGTATTGTCCAACTTAAATAAATAATGATATTCTAATATAAAATTAATATTTTTATATCAAAACTATTAAAGAATTTGCCCAATCATTTTGCTATAGCAGGGAGGTAAGCAATGTTTAAGTTAATAAAATATGCAAATAAGAAAATACTGGCACTTTATGCTTTAATAGGATGTGAGGCGACTCGGTCAGCTACGAGCAAAAGGATATCAATCAACTTGGGCAAATACGAGAAAATTCATGTGTTACCTACTGCTTAGAAAATCGGATGAAAGGAGATTTTCTTAAGCAGGAGGGTGAATTTTCCGAGTATTTAGTTGATTGATACCGAGAAAGCTAAGGTTGTCCGGAATGTCAGGAAAATCCATCATGTTTTAAGATTTTCCAAGACAGGCCGGCTTAGATGCACCGGAGCTACCCAGCGAACACAGATTACACCAAGGTTGTGAGGCAGCTTGGGAAGCCTCGAAGAAATTATAAATGATAAAGGAACATAGCGATGGTAAAAAAAGTTGTAGTGGCGATTGATTCATATAAAGGTTGTGCGACGAGTACAGAATTAAATGCAGCGGTCAAACAAGGCATTGCGCAATATAATCCGCAAATAAGCGTGACTTGCCAAGCGATTGCCGATGGTGGCGAAGGAAGTATGCAGGCAATTTATGAGTCATTAGGCGGTGAATTCATCCAAGTGGCCACGGTGGATTTATTAAACCGTCCCATCACGGCCAACTATTTATTGAGTCAAGATATCGCGGTAATTGAAGTGGCAGAAGTAGTTGGCATTGATAAAATTACTCCAAGCATGGACACGATTCAACGCGCCAGTACATTTGGCTTGGCGGCATTATTATTAGACGCTTTGAAACGCAAGGTCACTGAAATCATCATTTGTCTAGGAGGCAGCGGGACTTCTGATGGCGGGATGGGGCTCTTGGCTGGTTTAGGCGTGAAAGGCGCGGATTTGATGGCTTTTTCGCAGCTGGATTTTAGCGATATGGCAGATTTTAGCCAGGTGCAGCTGACGATTTTATCCGACGTGACCAATCCTTATGCCGGACGTTCGGGTTTTAGTATGATATTTGGTCCGCAAAAAGGGGGCAATCCGACTTATTTGAGTCAACAAGCCCAACAAGCACAAAGGATCGTTGATTTTCTTAAGCAAACACAAGGCATTGATTTGCAGCAAATTCCTGGGACCGGCGCTGCAGGGGGGCTTGGAGGTGCTTTGGTGCTTTTAGGCGGTCAAATTACGCCAGGTTTTCAAAAAATCAGTGAGTTGACGCAATTAGCCACCCACATTGCCGGTGCTGATTTGGTGATTACTGGCGAGGGCAAGATGGATGCACAAACCGCTTTTGGTAAAGTTCCATTTGGTGTGGCACAGATAGCCAAACAATACCAGGTCCCTACGATTGCTCTATGTGGGGCTTTAGGTGAAGATTTGGGGCAAATGTCAGAGGTACTTATGGCCAGTTTTAGCATCCATTCGCAGTTGGTCCCGTTAGCTCAGGCGATGGATAAAGACTACACCTTAACGCAAATCACTAGACAAGCACAGATGGTTTGTCGGGTATTTTTCAGATAGGTTTGACATTTAAAGGAAAAGTCAGTATATTCATAGGGTAATCATTCTTATCAATGGATGGGCAATTTTTCCATTCAAAAAAGGCAGAGAAAGACCGTATCGTACGAGTCATTCTCTGTTTTTTTATTTTCCCTGATTTCAATGGTGTAAAGCCGCTTGTGTTTTAAAGTGACAAATAAAAAATAGTTATGATATAACGTTGAAAACGGTTTTATTTTAGAAAGGGGAAAGTTGCCATGAAAAAACAAATCTTTTCGTCATTTTTGTCTATTCTGCTTTTTCAAATCATGATTACGCTGTCCATCTATCATGTGGTTCATGAAGATAGACGCTGGTACTACTTTGCGATGATGGGACTATTAGCTGCGCAAATTATTTTGCAATGGTACAAATTCAATCGTTATATCAAAAATAATGACGATAAAGCATAAAAATTTAAACCAGAGGAAAACGCCGATTTACAGGGTCCTCCTCTGGTTTTTTAGTCATTAACCAATTGTTGTTTCGGTATATTGTACAATTGTTCCATAGGCAAAAATTTTAATATATTGTTTGCCTTCAGGGGTATTGATGTGATTATGGTCAAAGTGGCAGTTGATGACCGCACTTGCACCATATTCATCCGCACGTTTTTTTAATTGTTCCTTGACGCCAGCTAATAATGCATTTAAGTTGTCTGATTGATTGAATACATCGCTATCAAAAGTTTCCGTAGCAAAGGCGATATCACGGACAATATAAGGCCGATTCACATTGCCGGTAGATAATAAGATAGATGATTCTTCATTCATAGTCAAATCCCTCACTTTCCTTGATTTACCTTTATTTTATGATTTTTTTTAGCAAATGACAAGCAACATTCAAGTTTTACAGTTGCACGCTTTAAGGAAACGTCAAAACCTGATGAAATCAAGTTTTTCACGCATTTTTGTAGATGAAGATTTTTTCGTACTTTTTTGAAAAATAAGGAACTTCATACAGAAAGTTTGCCTGATGATTTTTCTAGCTGTTCTTGTAATATGGACTTTAGTAAAATAGTTAGAAATCACCTTTAGCAGTATATCTTGATATGAACAGTTTCCAGCCTTACTGATAATCATCTTTATTTTTCGATTTTGTCTTGAATTTTGCCTGAAATTATGATAATCTACAAACGAATTCAATCAGACAGGCAGTCAAAGTGCTCGTCTACCTATTACTTTTCATTTATGAGAAAACAATAGGTGGAGTGGGCACTTTTTTATATTAAGGATGTGAGACGACTCGGTCAGCTACGAGCGGATAATATTTCCAGAACGTCGGGAAAGTCCGAGAAGTTAAGACTTTCCCAGACGAGCTGGCTTATACGCCGAAGTAGCTAGTCGTCGAGCACAGATTAGTTAGGTCGTGAAGCAGCTTGGGAAGCCTCGAAGAAATTCGTGTGCTTACCTCACGCTGAGAAAATCGGATGAAAGGAGATTTTCACAAGCGGGAGGGCGAATTTTCCGAGTATTTAGTTGATTGATACCGATAAGGATAAGGTCTGTCCAGAGCGTCGGGAAAGTCCCTAATATCTCTCTAGCTGACAGCCTTTTTCACGCGCTTGAGTCTGTTTGATTTAGTAGGTTTGTAGTAGTTTTATTATTAACGGAGGAGAATATGAATCAGATTACCAAAGAATTTGATACGATTGCGGCGATTTCGACAGCACCCGGCGAAGGAGCCATCAGCATGGTGCGCCTAAGTGGGAGCCAAGCGTTAGAGATTGCCGATGAAATCTTTGTCGCTGGCAAGAAAAAACTCAGCCAAGTCGACAGTCACACCATTCATTATGGCCATATCTATGACGACAAACGAGAGGGATTTTTAGATGAAGTCATGGTCAGCGTCTTAAAAGCACCGAAAACATTTACCCGCGAAGACATCATCGAAATCAACTGTCACGGTGGGATGGTCGTGACCAATCAAATTTTACAACTGGTTTTACGCAAAGGTGCCCGCCTTGCCGAACCAGGTGAATTTACCAAACGCGCTTTTTTAAATGGCCGTATCGATTTGTCGCAAGCTGAAGCGGTGATGGACCTTATCCAAGCCAAAACCGACCAATCGATGCAAATGGCCTATCAACAATTAGAAGGACGTTTATCGACCTTAATCAAGCAGCTGCGTCAAGAAATTTTGGAAACCCTGGCGCAAGTTGAAGTCAATATAGATTATCCAGAATACGATGATGTAGAAGAGATGACCAGCCAGTTGATGTTGACTACGGCTAAACATATAGAAGAAAAAATCGAACAGCTGCTAAAGACCGCCACGCAAGGCAAAATTTTGCGTGAAGGCTTGCAGACAGCGATTATCGGCCGGCCAAATGTTGGGAAATCCAGTCTATTAAACTATTTATTGGACGAAGAAAAAGCGATTGTCACGGATATTGCCGGAACGACGCGCGATGTCATCGAAGAATATGTCAATGTCAATGGTGTGCCACTGAAACTGATTGATACAGCCGGCATTCGTCAAACAGAAGATATCGTGGAAAAAATCGGAGTGGAGCGCAGTAAAAAAGCCCTCCAACAAGCCGATTTGGTATTGTTAGTCTTAAACCAAGCCGAAGCACTAACCAAAGAAGATTTAGAGCTATTAGATTTAACCAAACAATCCAAGCGTATCATTTTGCTCAATAAAACAGATTTACCAAGTGCCTTAGACCGCGTGCAATTACAAGAAGTGGCCCAAGATAGCCCAGTTTTTGCCATCTCGGTATTGGCTCAAGATGGTTTGGAGCAATTAGAACAAGCCATTAAAGAGCTATTTTTCGCCGGTCAAACCCAATCCAAAGAAGCATCTTATGTCTCAAATACGCGTCATATTTCCCTTTTAGAACAAGCACTAGCCAGTCTAAAAGAAGTGGAAAATGGCATTGATGCAGGGATGCCTGTTGATTTAGTCCAAATGGATTTAACCCGTTGTTGGGATCTATTAGGAGAAATCACGGGTGAAAGTGTTCAAGATGAATTAATCACACAATTATTCAGTCAATTCTGTCTAGGAAAATAACAAGAGGTGAACAAATCAATGGAAGAATATCAAGCAGGTTCGTATGATGTCATCGTTGTCGGTGCCGGTCATGCGGGTTGTGAAGCAGCTTTAGCAAGTAGTCGTATGGGGAATAAAACCCTATTAGTAACCATCAATTTAGACATGGTCGCTTTTATGCCATGTAATCCTTCTGTCGGTGGCCCAGCAAAAGGCGTGGTCGTGCGCGAAATCGATGCACTCGGCGGCGAAATGGGAAAAAATATCGACAAAACCTATATCCAAATGCGTATGTTAAACACCGGAAAAGGGCCAGCTGTCCGTGCGTTACGAGCTCAAGCAGACAAACATGCTTACCACCGTGCGATGAAACATACCATTGAATTAGAAGAAAACCTGACTTTGCGTCAAGGCATCGTTGAACGTTTAATTGTTGAAGATAATGTCTGCAAAGGCGTGGTGACTTCAACAGGTGCGCGATATGATGCAAAAGCGGTGGTCATCACGACTGGTACGGCTTTACGCGGAGAAATTATTATCGGGGAATTAAAATATTCATCAGGACCAAACAATTCGCAACCATCTATTGGTCTGGCTGATCATTTGAAAGAATTAGGTTTAGAAATCACACGTTTTAAAACCGGTACCCCACCACGCGTCAAATCAAGCACGATTGATTACTCAGTGACTGAAATCCAACCAGGCGATACCACACCTAACCATTTCAGTTTCTCAACGCCAGATAGTGCCTATAAACAAGAACAAGTACCCTGTTGGTTGACTTATACCAATAAACGTACCCATGAAATTATTGAAGAAAACCTACATCGTGCGCCAATGTTTACTGGAATTGTAAAAGGAGTCGGTGCGCGTTATTGTCCATCGATTGAAGATAAGATTGTGCGCTTTAACGATAAACCACGCCACCAACTCTTCCTAG
Organism: Candidatus Enterococcus stercoripullorum; assembly: GCA_019120335.1. Classification (GTDB taxonomy): domain Bacteria; phylum Bacillota; class Bacilli; order Lactobacillales; family Enterococcaceae; genus Enterococcus_E; species Enterococcus_E stercoripullorum. Next base: position 7,274 of record DWVH01000051.1, on the reverse strand, counting down.
AACCAGAAGGACTAGAAAATGAAGAAGTTTACGTACAAGGATTTTCTACTTCGCTACCTGAAGATGTCCAATTGAAAATGTTGCACTCAATTGCCGGATTAGAAAAAGCGGAAATGATGCGTACCGGTTATGCTATTGAATATGATGTGGTTGTCCCTCACCAATTGCGCCCAACGCTTGAAACGAAAAAAATTGCCAACTTATTTACAGCCGGTCAAACAAACGGGACTAGTGGCTATGAAGAAGCAGCCGGCCAAGGGTTGATTGCCGGCATTAACGCTGCATTGAAAGTCCAAGGCAAAGAACCATTTGTATTAAGTCGTTCAGATGGCTATATCGGCGTGATGATTGATGATTTAGTCACAAAAGGAACGAATGAACCTTATCGTTTATTGACTTCACGTGCTGAATACCGCTTGATTTTGCGTCATGATAATGCAGATTTACGCCTAACTGAAATGGGGCATGCAATCGGCTTAGTCAAAGAAGACCAATACCAAGCCTACTTAGCGAAAAAAGCCAATATCGAAGCAGAAATCAAACGTTTAAGTGAAATTCGCTTAAAACCAACCAAAGAAATCAATGAATTTTTAGCGCAAAAACAAGCCGCGGCCTTAAAAGATGGCGTCTTAGCAATTGATTTCCTACGCCGTCCAGAAGTTAGCTACTTAGAATTAACGCAATTTATTCCAGCAGGTCCTGAGTTAACCAATAAAGAAATCGAACAAGTCGAAATTCAAATCAAGTATGAAGGATATATCAAGAAAGCCCTTGAGAAAGTCGAAAAATTAAAACGCATGGAAGCCAAACGTATTCCAGAAAATATCGACTATGATGCGATCAATAGTCTAGCAACTGAAGCCCGTCAAAAATTATCTAAAATTCGTCCAGAAACCATAGCCCAAGCGAGTCGTATCAGTGGCGTTAACCCTTCTGATCTGTCCATTTTGATGGTTTATATCGAACAAGGAAAAATTGCCAAAATCCAACCAGAAGTTTAATCTATACCAACTTTCCTCAGCTAGTTTGATGCTAGTTGAGGATTTTTTTATTTTTTTCAAAAATTTTTTGACATTTTCTTTCTTCCATCCGTTATTAAAGATGTAAGACATACGTATGAATTACTCAATAAACAAGAAAAGGATGAAGAAACATGAAAGAATTTATCAACAACAAACTAACTATTTTAGTGAATGATCCTAACCAAGAAAAGGCCATTAGCCAAACTTTTCCAAATGTAGTGGAAACTTATGATGAAACAAAAGCCCAACAATTTGCCAAAGCTTTAGTGAAATTAGCCCCAGCAAATAGCGAAGTTGTCAGTATCATCGAAACCACGCAACGTAAGATTATCGCCAAATAATAATGGATTAAAGTGAAAGATAAGAAATATTGGAGGAATCAAACATGAAAAAATTATACCTAACTTTTGAGAATGAGAATGGCAAAAAAACAAGCATCACACCGAAAGTCTTTGCGGAAAATTTAGAGGCTGATGTAGTACGCCAAGCAATGGATGAAATGGCTGGACTTGGTATTTTCCATAAAGATGAGTATGGCTTATACGCCAAAGTTGCCGGTGCGCGCTACGTAGAAACTATCGAAACACCATTATTTAGTGTCGATAAATAATTTTTTAGAGAGGCAGTCCAATCTGTCTCTCTTTGTCGTGTTATAATGAAGTCAAAGTATAGGACTATGAGAGGATGGAGAATATGGATACAAAAACAATTTTTGGAGAAAGCTTACTTGCATTAAATAAGACAAAAGATTTAGATAAAATTACAATTTCTGATATTTTAAAGAAGGCTGGTTTTAGTCGTCAAACTTTTTATAATCATTTTGCCGATAAATATGAGCTTGTTCAATATGTATACAAGCATATGATTATCCCAAATTTTGATCATTTGTCTGCGGATTTTGATTTTACAGCGAATATGTTGATTGCTTATCAAAACATGCAAAATCATCGAAAATTTATGCAGCAAGCTTGCCGGTTCAAAGATCAAAATAATTTGCAGGAATATATCTTTTATCACTGCTATAATTTTGATTCGGCTTGGTACCAATTATTGTTTAAAGGTCCGCTCCCAACCGAAGTACTGCTGGCTTGTCAGTATCATGCCCACGCCTGCACGCATCTAACGCTAGAGTGGATAGAAGACGGAACTTACGACTACCAAGAAATTGTTGAAAGTATCGTCAACACCCGCAAAGCCAGCCTCAACCCTCTATTTAAAAAACACAACAAACCAGAGCCTTATTAACCTAAGGATGAGAGGAGGGGTGGTCAGCTACGAGCAAAAGGTTATCAATCAACTTGGTCAAATACGAGAAAATTCATGTGTTACCTACTGCTAAGAAAATCGGGTGAAAGGAGATTTTCTTAAGCAGGAGGGTGAATTTTCCGAGTATCTAGTTGATTGATACCGAGAAGGATAAGGTTTGTCCAGAACGTCGGAAAAGTCCGAGAAGTAAAGACTTTCCCAGACGGATTGCTTAAATGCTCAAAACTTGATTTTTTCGTGGAATTGTCTATTATCTTTGCCTTTTTCTTGCGCTATACTAAAGTTATCAAGGACAAAGTGAGGGAAAGATGATGGAAATGAGAAAATTTGGATTAACAGATTTAATGGTATCGCAAGTTTGTCTTGGTTGTATGGGATTTGGTGAGGCAAATAGTGGGATGCATGCCTGGACGGTGGATTATCCAACTTCTGCGTGCTTAATTCATGAGGCTCAAGAACTAGGAATTAATTTTTTTGATACTGCGATGAGTTATCAAAATGGCACGAGCGAAGAATTTTTAGGGCGTGCTTTGAAAGAAAATAATAGTCGTGAAAAAAGCGTGATTGCGACTAAGTTCATGCCGCAAATACATAGCCAATTGTATCCAGAATTAGCACCAAAAGCTTATATTGAACGCTGTTTGGAAGATAGTTTACGCCGCCTACAAACGGATTATATCGATTTATATATTATGCACGCTTGGGATGAAAGTATTGCACCTCTTGAATTGATGACGATTTTAGATGGTTTAGTCAAAAGTGGCAAGGTGCGTCATATCGGGGTGTCTAACGCGTTTAGTTGGCAAGTCGCTCAAGCTAATGAAATCGCCAAAGCACATGGGTTGACGCCGTTTGCTTCGATGCAAGGTCATTATAATTTGATTTTTAGAGAAGAAGAACGTGAAATGTTGCCGTACTGCCAAAAAGAAGGAATGGCCTATACACCTTATAGTTCGCTAGCTTCTGGTCGTTTGGCTCGTCTGACTGCTGATTCGAAACGTGCGCAATTAGATACTTATGCCAAAGGAAAATATGAAGCGACTAAAGACCAAGATCAAACAATAATTCAACGAGTCATGGAATTAGCCGAAAAGAAAAATACAAGCATGAGTGCTATTGCTTTGACCTGGTTAATGCAAAAAGGCACTTTCCCAATTATGGGTGTCACCAAAGACCGACATTTGACTACCTTGTCACAATTAGAGGGTGTCACCTTAACACCAGAAGAAAGCCAATATTTAGAAGAAAATTACCACGCCCACGACCTAGTAGGAATGATGGCAAAAAGGATGTGAGCCGGTTCGGTTAGCTCCAAGAAAAAGGTTATCAATCAACTTGGGCAAATACGAGAAAATTCATGTGTTACCTCCTGCTTAGAAAATCGGATGAAAGGAGATTTTCTTAAGCAGGAGGGTGAATTTTCCGAGTATTTAGTTGATTGATACCGATAAGGATAAGGTTGTCCGGAATGTCAGGAAAATTCACTATGTTTTAAGATTTTCCTAGACAGGCCGGCTTAGATGCACAGGAGCTACCCGGCGAACACAGATTAGAAAAAGGATGTGAGCCGGGTCGGTTAGCTTTGATGAAAATTGAAATAGATAGACAAAACGAGAACCTCCGAATCAAAAAGAGGTTCTCGTTTTTTTAAATCATAAATAATTGGATTAAAATACCGGATAGAATTAAGATAATCGCACCGCCAAGTCGGTTTCCCATTTGTGCAAAGGCGATGAGTTCCATACGATTGCTAGCAGATAGCACCGCGACATTTCCGGTACCGCCCATACTGTTATTGCACATTCCAGCAGTAATCATGGACTCAACTGGATAAAGACCGAATAATTTGCCGAATAGACCGGCTGCTACAGAGATTACCGTCACACTTACGACACAAAGTACGACAAATTGCCAAGTTAACGCTTGAGCTAAGACATTTAAGTTTAATAAGGCAATCCCAATCGCAGCTAAGACCGCCGCGGTTAAATTTTTGACAATTAGTTGGTTAAACATAACAGCAGACTCTTGATAATAACTAGGAATAAAATTAAAAGCTTTACATATAAAAACAACAATAATCATAAACGCATAAGCATGAACTTTCGGTACAAAATAATTCAAAATACTACCACTTAAGAAAAAGGCGATAGATAAGGCAAGTCCCACGCCCATTTTGGCAATATCTAATTTTGGTGCAGGCTGATTTAAATCAACATCAATCTTCATCAAAATTCCATGGCCATTTTGTTTAGGAAAGTTTTCGCCAATTTTGCTGGTCATAGCCGCAAAAATAATCGCCAGTACATTACATAAAGCAGAAGCCGGAATCAAACGTGAAATCACCGCTGCTGAAGAAGTGTGTAGGCTACCTGCATAAATACTAGAGAGTGGCACGACACCAGCACCGATTCCGCCCGCCATCGCAGGAAAAGCTACATACATCACTGAGTCTTTGAAGCCATTTCCTAAAAGCATGCCCACTAGACCGACAGCAAAAAAGCAACTAACCATTGAAAGAAGGGCAACCGGGATAAAACGTACCGCTGCTTTCACTAATAAATCACGGTTCATTCCTAAAATACTTCCTGTAATCAAGGCTGCAATATAAAAGTCCAAAAAGCCCATGTGGTTGACAAAATCTTTGGTTAAATCCACCGCACTATCTGGCAAAATATGGAAAGTGGCGATGGCAGCACTAGCAAAGATACAAAAGACCGCACCGCCGCCAAGATATGTTTTGACAATAGGAATTTTGGTCCCTAGAAAATGGAAGAGATTGCCTAATAATACTAAGACGGCTAAGGCACCTAGAATATTATGTGGTAATTTATCTACGCTTAACGCTAAGATTAAAACAAGTAATAAAATAAGATAAACTGGAAGGGAGATGCCGGTAATTTTGACCGACATCCATGATTCAAGTTTGTTTTTTTCACGAGTCAATTTCATCATCTCCACTCCTTATATGTCCAATTCGCGGTATTCAGGAGTCCATTTCATGTCTGCCACGGCTTGTTTGACATCTTTTATTTCTTCGCGGTTTAAGCCTTGATCGACCACGTTTTGCGCCACGATTTCAGCAATTTTTTGGGAGAATTCCGTGATTTTAGCAACTGGTGGTAAAATAGCTGCTCCTGGTTTACTACTATCAACAATTCCTCCTAGGGCACGGCTTGCTTTGGCTAAGATTTCTCCATTGACGCGAGTGGCAGTAGAAGCAATCAATCCAAGTCCTAATCCTGGGTACATTAAGGCATTGTTGGCTTGCCCGATTTGATAAGTCACCCCTTTGTAAGTCACGTCTGCTGCAGGGATACCAGTTCCGACCAACGCACGTCCATCTGTCCAAGCAAGCAAATCAGCGGCTTTAGCTTCAGCCAGTTTGGTTGGATTGGATAATGGGAAGATAATAGGTCTTTTCGTATGTGCAGCCATTTCTTTGACGATACTTTCAGTAAATGTTCCTGGTTGTGTTGAAGTACCAATTAAAATCGTTGGGTGTACAGCTTTCACAATGGCTTCTAGATTGGTTAATTCATCATCATTTTCAAATTCGCTTCGTTCGCGGACAAAAGCTTTTTGACCAGGTGTTAAATCTTCTGTATCACTAAATAGCAAACCTTGTTTATCCACGAGATAGAAATGTTTGCGCGCTTCTTCTTCACTTAAACCACTTCTTACCATTTCTTCAAAAATCAAATTACAAATCCCTACACCAGCAGTTCCGGCACCAAAATTTAAGATAACTTGGTCTTTTAAGTCTTCTTTAGAGATATTTAACGCACCAAAGATTCCGGCCATTACAACAAGTCCAGTTCCTTGAATATCATCATTGAAGGTGGTTAATTGATCTTGATATTTATCTAGAATTTTTGCGGCATTGCTTCGGCCAAAGTCTTCCCAGTGTAATAAAATTTCAGGGAATAATTTTTCAGTAGTACGCACGAATTTTTCAATAAAAGCATCATATTTTTCACCGTAAATTCTTTCATGACGGTTCCCTAGATATAATGGGTTGTCGAGTAAGGCTTGATTATTCGTACCAGCATCAATAGAAACAGGCAACACTTGGCTAGGATTGATACCAGCGGCGGCCGTGTAGACCATTAATTTTCCAATGGCAATATCGACGCCGTTCACTCCCCAGTCACCCATTCCTAAAATTCCTTCTGCATCTGTGACGACGATTAAGCGAATATCACGACCCGCTGCGGCATTTTTTAATGTAGCTTCGATGTTTTCAGGTTCGTCCACTGATAAGAAGGCGGCATCTTGTGGTTTTAGGAAGATTTCGTTGTATTGTTCGATGGATTCAGCCACCACTGGATCATAAACAACCGGCATAAATTCTACTAAATGTTCATCCATTAAGGCATAGAATAAGGTGCGGTTGGTATTGAATAAGTTCATCAAGAAGATTCGTTTTTCAAGACGTGATTCTTTGCTTAAAAATTGACCATATGCTTGGACTTTTTGTTGTTCCAAGGTTTGGACAGTACTAGGGAGCATGCCAGTCAAGCCATATTTTTGGCGTTCTTCTTTGGTAAATGCTGTTCCTTTGTTTAAAAATGGGTTGTTTAAAATTTCAAAACCGTTCATCTTTAGGTCCTCCAATAGTTTGTTTTTCTTTACGTGCGCTACTTTACGCTAAAAAATTTGTTATAGTCAAAAGAATGATTTATAATAAATAATATTTATATGAGAGGTACAGGCGATGAAATTTAAGGATTTGGAGTATTTTCAGCAGTTAGCGAAATTGAAGAGTTATACGAAGACGGCGGCCTTTTTTCAGGTGAAGCAACCAACGATTACCTATGCTGTCAAGCGCTTGGAAGAGGAAGTACAGACGGAATTGCTTGTGCGGAATCAATCGCATGCACAGATTCAATTGACACCCGCGGGCAAAATTTTAGCCAAACATGCCCAAAATATCTTAAAAGAGCTCGCTTTGGCCAAACTGGAAATCAATCATTTGCAAGAGGTCCA
>DWVH01000050.1 GCA_019120335.1 Candidatus Enterococcus stercoripullorum | reverse complement strand
TCCAACCATTGCGTTAGCTTTGGTTGGACTAGCTAGCGTAAAATTGGGTGTTTGCGAATAGCAAATCAACCAATTTAGCTAGCTACAATGGGGGTTAAGGGGGCTTGCCCCTTACAAGCTGTTTTTGTATTACAAAAACACTGCTTGCCACAAGACAGGAATTTTAAAAATTTAGGTAAGGTCGTTAGACCTAAATTTTTAAAATTGGTAAATAGGGGGATTGCGTATAGCAAGTCCACTATTTACCGCTTTGTCTTGTCTGCCTTTCTTGGCAGTTGTTCTTAGATTGAAAGCAACCGTATAGGGCGTCTTTCAATCCTAGAACAACTACGAGAAAAGTCCGACTGAATAAGAAGGACTTTTCCGATGACAAGAAAGGCATCCGCAAGCCGAAAAAGACTTGCTAGAAAGGCGACTGAATAAGGAGCGTTTCTAGTTAGTCTTTCTTAGCAAATAGCCGACCGAATAGGAAGGGTATTTGCTTAGGGCGCAGAGGACGAAAGGAGCGATTTTTATGGCGAAACAAACAGAAAATAATACCAGGAGACATGTGAAGACTGTACGATTAACAGATGATGAATTAGCATTATTAGAATTACTAGCAAGCGAATCTGAAATGACCTTGAGTGAATACATGCGCACAAGAATCCTATCAGGAAAAATTGCAAGACCACTAATGAATAAAAAAGATAGTCAAGAAATCAACGCCTTACTTTTCCAAAGTAATAAAGAATTAAATGCAATTGGTAAAAATATCAATCAAATTGCGCATTGTTTAAATATCCTAAAGTCGAGGTTGGAAAAGAATGAAGCTTATAATAGTGATATATCCCAAACGCTTCATCAAGTAAATCAAATGTTCCAACAACACGCCCAATTATTGAATCGTGCCTTTAAAGGAATTAGCGTTATTTGGAAGATTATTGCTAAAAAAGGGGCAGATTAATTAACTTTGCAAAAATACGCTCTATTATTCGATTTAAGACGTTTTATGCTATTTCGGGTATAATTCGCCTTTTAAGCTTTAAAATCGCTGAGAACACAAAATAAGGGTAAATAAAGTTAGATTTATCAGAAAGGAGTCAAACAAATGTCTACCATACAAGTTTCAAGCACTCGAAATGTGATTGCAGCATTAAAATATGCAAGAGATGGAAAAGACAAAGAACAAGATAAATGTGTAGCACAATCTGGCTATGGAACCAACCCTAAGCAATCGGAATGGGAATTTCTAGCAGTAAGAAATGCTTATCAAAAAAAGAATGGGATTCAAGGACACATTATCATTCAATCCTTTCCGACTGGCGAAGTTTCTCCCAAACAAGCCAATCAATTAGGACTACAGCTGATTACAAAAATCAACGAACAATTGCCACAAGAATATCAAGCCGCAATATATACGCATGGAAACACCGATCAAATCCACAATCACATTATCATCAATGCAGTAAGTGCTGAAAATGGCCGTAAATACACAAAATATAAACAGTGGGAATTCGTAAAAGACCTTAATGATGAACTCATGCAGGCACATGGGCTATCCGTTCCAGAGCGTGTGGCAGAACGAGAAACATTGGTTGAGCAGAAACTAACTGAAAAAGGGAAATATTCTTGGAAAGCCGACCTCAAACAACGCATTAATCAAGCAATGGATGAAGTAATGAGTAAAGTAGAACCAACCATTGACGCCTTTAAACAGCAACTTAAACAACTTGGTGTCCTCGTCCACGATAGAAAAAGAAAAGGCGTGCCTATTTTTATGTATCAATTTACGGATGAAGAAGAAAAGGATAGAAAATGCAAAGATTTTAAATTAGGAGGCGCAAACTATGAGAAAGCTGAAATCGAATCCGACATTCAACGACAACGAATCCAAAACATCCAGATCCAACAACAAGCTCGAAGAAAACAAGCACACGAATCAAGAAACGCAGCAGATATCGATACCTTTATCGAAATGGCAACAAATACTAGCAGCGCAGCAAGAAATGCAATTGAGCGTACAGACACTCGAACAGAAGAATCAAGAACTCTTGCAGAGCAATCAGCAACTCGCACAAACCAATCAAAATCAGCAATTAGAAATGCAGAACATGCAAGAGAAAATCGAGAAGCTGAACGGAAGCGACATTATCTTGAAACGCAACAAAGAATTAGAGAAGCAAATCAAAGACGTGTTGCAAGAGAAAGAGACTACGGTCCAAGCTTGTAACAAACAACTAGAAGCTATGGATCAAACAGTCAAATCTCAGCAAAAAGAAATCAACCAACAATGGCAAGCTATCAATCACGAACAAAAAAAATTGGAAGAAAACAACAAACAATTTAAAAAGAAAGTGGATAAAGAAGCTCTGGATAAATTTAAAACCTATCAAACACAAGAAATAGCAAATATAATGGGAATTATACTGATTATGTTTATCCCTATTTTCATCTTATTCGGACAACATGATTGGTTTAGAAGCGATACTATCCAACTATTCCACTATGAAGGGCAATTGATTGGTGGATTTTGGAATTGGGCAGTAGATATTATGTTAAGTATTTGGCATTGGCAATGGACTTGGGGAACTATATTAGGTTTTCCACTGGTACGATGGGTTGCTATCGTATTAGCAACCGTGCTATGGGCAATTATTTTTATAATCATTTTGTTGAGTATCATATTTGGTATTCCAGGTCTATTCATAGTTGCAATCATCTTTGCCTTAACAGGATATAAAGTTCCAGAAGATAAGCGTCATATAGATTCCTTATGGCTAATCTTGTGTTTGTTGAGCTTCCTTGTAACTAGTGGCTGGATCAAAGGAATAATTGGATATTTTTCTCATATTGATATCAATTTATGGCTACTCTTAGCTATTGGTTTAATTATTGGTAATATCATTCGATTTATCAATTATAATTAGTAAATAATTAGCCTGAGGTCAAACCTTGGGCTTTTTGGATAGCCGCTACAACCACCAATCAAAGGCACAAGGATAGCCGCTACAACCACCAATCAAAGGCACAAGGATAGCCGCTACAACCACCAATCAAAGGCACAAGGATAGCCGCTACAACCACCAATCAAAGGCACAAGGATAGAATCACAGATATAATGTAAAGGCGTAAGACGGGTTTTATCCTGTATCTATAAAGGGATACGAAATCCTTTTATCTATGCTTTTTGCTACCACACTTTTTAAATAGGCCAGTTGCCAATCTCCCAAACCGATTTCTGCTTGTAACTCCTTCCAAAAAATTACTTTATTTTTCTTTGATTGACATATCTTCATTAATTGGTTGATAATATTTTGAACTAACGCTATTCTTATTCCACCATTTTTGCCGCTTTTCCTATTAACTATGAGCGTTCCTTCTTTTTCCATTTTTATTATTAACTTATCTAGCGTTCTTTCAGGAATACCAAGTGCTTCTCTTATTACTTTCTTGGTTGTTTTTATATAAATATTTGATATTTTTTCTTTCAAATACTTAATTAAATCTGTCTCCCATTCATCCATATGAACTCTAGTTCTTTGACTTCTATCCTTTTTCAATTTGTAATATTTATGATTATTAAATAGCTCTGCATTGGTAAATTCTCTGTTACACCACTCATTACACAAAGTTAAAATGTACTCTTTTTTGGCTGCCTTATATTTCCCCGAATAGGCACTTTTAATAATTTTGTTAACTTCACACTCATTTAGAGGTTTTTCCAAAAATTCATTAAATTGCTCTAAATTATATTTTGCAGTTTTCATACTAACACCTGAAGAAAAATAGGCTAATGCTAACGTAAAAATTACATTATTTCTTCCAATAAGCCCTTTTTCTCCTTTGATATTGGTTGTTTCCAATAAAATATTGAACCATGGTTCATCTATCTGCCTAACACCTTTATGGTTAGTATCTACATTTCTGTTTGCAATATTCACTACTTTTCTATCACTATACTTATAAGACCAATCTTGAAATTCTCTAAATGAATACTGATTTTCCAAATCAATATACACAATATTGTCTGTTCGAGGAATTCGTGCAATTCCAAAATGATTACATTTCATATCTACAGGTAAGTTTTTAGAAAAATAGCTTCTTAAATTATTAGAAATAATTTTAGCTGCTTTTATAGACTTGTAATCAGTTTCTCTTGTCACATATACGGGATTTTCCAAAACAAAAAATGCTTGGTATCCTCTTTCTGACTTCAATATGAACGTAGGCATAAAACCTAAATCAATACTTGATACTATGATATCTCCTACTGACATTTCCTCCTGATTTTTCACATCAAAGTCAATAAAAAATGCATTAATTTGCCTTAAATTATCCTCTGAATGCCCTTTTGTGATTTGGCGATTTTTATCTACATATGATCCATATCTATATACGTTAGGTGTAAAATGAGTAAACTTATTTTCATTTTCAAGAATTGCTTCCAAAGAGGTAATAACTACACCTCTGCTGTCCATCATATTTTTCTTGTTTCTATAGACAAATATACTACCTTTGGTTTCTTCTGAATAATTTACTACTTTTGCATGACTATTTTTGTATTTAAAATTTCTTAGTCCACCATTAAACAATGTATTAAATAAATCTTTAAATGAAACGTCTTTCATATTTACACCTCCTCGTATCACAAAAAGTTTAACCTATCTGACATTTTTATATCGATTTCTCAAATTTATCCTACCAAGTTTTCAATGAAAATGAAATACTTATTTAGTTTTTGTAGTAAAATAGTAAAATAGTAAAATAGTAAAATAGTAAAATAGTAAAATAGTAAAAAAAGAAACGTTGAAAAATCAACGTTTCTAGGGTGTACTTATCTAACTTTTTGTAGTAAAATAGTAAAATAGTAAAATAGTAAGTTTTTTAGATTCTAATATTTTTTATCTAAATTCTCTCTATTTATACTTCAAATTATCAAAAACATTATCAAGAAAGAGAGTAGGTACGATATTATGGCAAAAAAAATCATGTTCGGAAATTTTAAAGGTGGCGTGGGTAAAACAACTAATAGTGTAATGTCTGGATATGAATTAGCTACCAAAAAGAATAAAAAAGTTTTACTTGTTGATATGGATCCTCAAGCAAACACTACACAATTGCTATCTAGAACCTATGCATTACAAAATGACAAAAATTTAACTTTGGAAAAAAGCATGATGGTTGCTATACAAGAAAATGATTTGTCTTCTGCTATAGTTAAAATAATGGACAATCTTTATTTATTGCCTTCTCATAGGGATTTTGGTAGATACCCGGAATATTTAGAATTAGAATTTCCTGCAACCACAACATCATATAAAATAAAAAGAATTTCTCACTTTTCGAAATTAATCTCTAAAATTGAAAAGGATTTTGATTTTATTATATTTGATGTTCCACCAACACTATCTACGTTTACTGATTCTGCTCTTTTTGCAAGCAACAATATTGTAATCGTACTTCAGACTCAACAGCGTTCTTTAGATGGAGCTCAAGCATTCTTTGAATACTTACAAGAACTATATGATACATATAGAGATATCGACTTTGATATTACAGGAATTCTTCCTGTATTATTAAAGTATGATAGTGGCATTGATAACCAGATTATTCAAGACGCTAAATTTCTTTTTGGGGAAGATATGATTTTCAACACTATTATCAAATACATGGAGAGACTTAAAAGATATGATAGGACTGGTATAGCAGAAAAGGGAGTTACTCCCACATATGATATGCATGATATACGAGTACATTTCTTATATGAAAAATTGGTATCCGAACTTATTGAAAGAACAGCAGATAATGGAGGCGATATTAATGGCTAAATTCGAATTTAAAAAAGACCCTTCGAGGAAAAAACATAAACATATCCAAGAAACCGAAATTATAGAACCTACAGAGACATTTTCATTAGAAGATTTCTCTAAACAAAAGGAAAAAGAAGAAAAAGAAAAGAAAAAGAACGAAAAATCAAAAGAAAATTCGAATCAAAAAAAGATGGGGAGACCTAGAAAAGGAAAAATATATAGTACAATTCGTATCCAAAGAAAAACTGTTCACAGAATAAACGCAATTCAAAATTGTTTACAGTTTCCAACTCAAGATGATTTGATTGATGCACTACTCGATAAAGCAGAAGCTCAATTTAATGCACACCAAAACGACATGTATCGAATGTATATGTTAACATATAAAGCCAAAGACGAACGAAAAAACAATCAAAGTTATTAATAAATTACTTTTTTAACTTAAACAACCACAAAATATGTATCTTTCACATATTTTGTGGTTGATCTTTTTATTCTAGTTTAAGATATAGATACTCCTAATTGTCATTAACCATTTTTTATAAACTGGTTAATTTCTTCTTCAGATAAACTTTTTCTACTAATAGTGAAATTTTAACTAATTGCACTCATTTTAATAGCTAAGCAAATTCTACTTTTAATTCTTTCCCCATTGCATGAGCAATGGTTGCTAATTTAACAAAAGATACGTTATCACCACGTTCAATTCTAGCAATAGTAGCTTGTGTGGTATTTGCACGTTCAGCAAGTTCAACTTGCGTCAATCCTAATTCTTCACGGGCTTTATATAAAGCCACTGCTGTTTGTAATTTTTCCCCTTCAATTTGGAATGCTTCTGCAAACTCAGGATCTTTTTTCATATCTTCGATTAGATTATCAATTTTCATGATTATACCATTCCTTTCGTATTTCTTTTGCATGCTCAATTTCGTGTAACGGGGTCTTTGCGGTTTTTTTTGTAAAGCCGTGAGTTATAACATAACGACCATTCACCACATGAAAATAGATTGCACGTTGAATATTAGATCCTACCTTACTTCTAAGTTCATAAAGATTAGTATCAATTTTTTTTACCCACTTTAGTCGTTGTGCAACCAACATTCCATTGACTTCAGTTTCTTTAATAATCCGTAGAAGTTTAGCACTATCTTTTTTTGGTAACTTCTGTATCCATTCGATGAATTCATCATGACCATTTTTTCTCTTATATGATTCAAATGTTATCTTATTCATAGCACAATTATATCATATATTAATAAAAAAGTCTATTCTACGTATATTATCTAAGAGCATTATTGGAAGTAAACATACTTTTATTTACAATATTCGATATAATACAGTCTAAAATATTCAGACAACATCAAAATTGCTAAGGTATCAAGGTGTAGGTCCTTTTCTTCTTCGTATATTTCATTGAAAGGTGCTTCTTGCGTATCAATGACGATACTACCTATTGGATAGCAAAAAAATCCTTCAGAAAAGAAATAATCGGTGCTTGGTCTAGGCTTAGTAACCCCTCTAGCAAAATAGTGCTGATCCACGAATTTAAAATATTTATCGCTATTTAAAGGTGCAATCTGTCTAAATTCTGACCGTTTAATGCTACCACTTTTTTCATAACCAAAGACAATCCATTTTCGCATGTGGTCACGAAAATCAGACATGGCTTGCTGATAACCGTCATTATAGGCTTTCTGATACTTATTCTTTGCTTGTACTTTCTTTTTCTTCTCTTCAATCAACGATTTAATGCTATCTTCTGGAATAAGCCATCCTTCTTTTTTTGAATGAATGACTGCACCTTTGATTTTACCTTTTCGCAACCAGCGTCGTAATAACTCTTCATTTTGAGGGACTTTCGCTTGCTTAAATTTCTCCATTGCTTGAGATACCGTCAACATCAACGCCACCACCTTTTCCTTGATAAATCAATTATATCATTTTAATAATACTTTTACAAATTAGTAGTATTAAAATCTAAAAAAGAACCGTTGGCAGACGGTTCAATTGTAGTAAAGTGTTTATTCCTAAGTATTCATTCTAACAATACTGGGAATGTCGGTCAATAGATTAGTTTTTACGATGAAACGTATATCTATCGTGTTTGAACCCGTCTTAGAATCGAAATTTCGCACACGATTTTCAAGATATTTTACGGAAAACATACTACTTTTTGACGTAAGTAGTATTAACTGGTGATTTGAAATTTTCCTATGTAGCTTTTTTTACTGATTAATAATTGTCAAACGTTGGATATCCATATCTGTTTTTCTTTGTCTGTAAAGGTCAAAAGCATAATTTAACTACATATATTTTTTTATGCAACAAAATGCATTTAAATCTAGCTAAAACTACACTACATGGATAAAATAATTTGCTA
>DWVH01000010.1 GCA_019120335.1 Candidatus Enterococcus stercoripullorum | reverse complement strand
GAACTCATCTACTTTGGCTTGATTTTCCTTTTGGTTCGTTGGATTGCGCCATACTTAATGAAATTATCAGAAAGAATTTACACCACCGCTTCAGTGATCATTATGTCCTTAATCATCTGTTTAGGGATGTCATTTGTTGCTGATCTTGTGGGCTTAAGTTCGGTGATTGGGGCATTCTTTGCAGGGATTGCAGTTGGCCAAACAAAGGTAAAAGAAAAAGTATTTCTTAATGTTGAAGCGATTGGCTATGCGATTTTTATCCCAGTATTCTTTGTCAATATTGGCTTAGAGGTAGAACTAGCAAGTATTATCAAGCAATTCCCATTTATCACATTATTTGTCATAATTGCGGTCATTTCTAAATTATTTGGTGGTTATCTTGGTTCAAAAATGGCCGGATTTTCCAATAATAGTGCTTGGATGGTCGGAGCGGGGATGATTTCACGTGGAGAGATGGCGCTGATTGTCTTACAAATCGGTCAAACAGGCGGCTTAATCCCTGAAAAATATTTCGCGCCAATGGTTATCACGATTTTAATCAGCACCTTGGTCTCACCATTGATTTTGAAATTCTTCGCAAAAAAAGTTTTAAAACACGCATAAACAAAAGCACGGCGGTCTATGAAGTTAGGCTGCCGTGTTTTTATTTTTAACTATTATGTTTTACAAGATAGCTAAAGTGTGCTATGATTAACTTGTAATGCAAGATAGTAGGTGAGAAAATGACAGGAAAAATCGATTCGCAGCTATTAAAAGGTGTGCTGACGGGCTGTATTTTACAATTATTAACGCAAGAAGAACTCTATGGCTATACTTTGAGTGAGCGTTTGGCGGACAATGGTTTTAGCGAGATTTCCAATGGGACGATTTATCCCTTATTACTATCAATGGAGAAAAAAGGCTGGATTACAGGACAAATGCGTGAATCAGAATCCGGCCCCAAACGTAAATATTATTCGGTCACACCAGACGGACAAGCAGAATTAATACATTTCAAAAATCAGTGGCAGTTACTCAAGCAAAATGTCAATCAAGTGATGAGAGGTGCGGAAAATGAGTAGTCTAATCAAAGAAAATGCAAACTTACAAAAACAACTCCAAGGTGCCAATAAGCAATACTATGAAGATTTGCTAGTGTATGTGCACCTGAATAGTATGGGGAAAAACGAACGTCAGAAGGAAGAAATGTTGCTCGGTATTTTGCAAGATATTTTAGAAGCGCAACAAAATGGGATGTCCGCTCAAGATTATTTCGGCAAAGCTCCCCAACCGATTGCCGATGAATTGCTTAAACAGCTTCCAAATGATGCAAAACAAATGGTTAAAATCAGTCTATTAGCGGTATTGACCTATTTTGCGGTGGTATTTATTGGCAGTTATTTTGTATCCCTTTTTCAACCAGGTGTGCCACAGCTAATAGATGTCGGTGAGTATGTGATTTGTAGTATATGTGCCGGTATTTCGGCCTTTGTCATCTTGTGGTTAATGGGAAAAAACTATGGTCAGAAAAATAGTTGGAAAATGTTATTTACAATAGGCGGGATATTTGTTATCAACTGTCTTTTATTTGTTTTCGTTCGTACGCCTTGGGTCATTCCACTTTCTCGTTGGATGGCAACTGTACTCGCAATGATTTTAGCTGTAAGCGTGTATCTTCTGGGTAGGGAGAAAAATTAACATTTCGGAGGTGACCATGGCAAAAAAGAAACGTAAAAAATTTTGTGTACGTGTCCGCTGCTTGAATGGGAGAAGTTATCAGTTTCCTTTACCTAATGATTTGCAAAAGGCGATGTGGCAATATAAGGTTGAAAATCCTACTAATTGGTTTGATTTATTATCGCAAGCATTGATTAATATTCCGACAAAAGAATATCGCGAAAACTACCAGCCGCCAATGACCGTCGCTTTAGTGGAAAAAATATTTATCACTGCAAATTATGAACATGTCGCCACTCGTGAACAATTTGTGACTAAGGATAATTGGCGAAGAAATGATTTGTCCCGTCATTGGAATAATATTCGCTTTTTACAACACGATTATCCGCTGATGACGAAATTACGCATCTTCTTGGCCTATCTGATCTGGATGGCAAAGTTGCATATACGCCCGATAAAATAGAATAACAAATAAAATAGCACGCAGAAAATAAAATCTACGTGCTGTTTTTATTGTAAAACTTCATTGCGTTTTCAAGTTTTAAATAATCACAATGGAATTCACTTAAGGACTTCCCTTTCTTTTCCGTCTTTGAATACAATTTATTTACTCTAGCAATTATTTCGTTTTGATGTTGTTTACAAAATGATAACTCTTTGAAAAGAAGGTACTGTTGCTTGATATCTAAAGTTGGAATATCGAGTTTTTGATAGCAATTTTTCGGAACAGGAATCATTTTTCTAATGTCTAATACAGATAAGAGATGGTATTTCTCAGTAGTGCTATTAGCAATTTGCTTATATATTGCCCCTTTTTTATTTGCTGAAATATATTTACAGTTTCAAAAATAGTTATATAATTGTTTGTTTTCAATCGTTGTTTACTATGCTTAGTTTTAGCGGAAGTTAGCGGTATAAAATATTTTAGATTTTTGACATTAACAATTATCCCAATGTAGGGCTTCGTCTCATTAATATAATTGGGATTAAAATATACTTGGTTATCAATATTATAAAGATAATTCGTATAGTCGAAATCAATCGTATAAAATGAAATTTTATTATTAATGAATTGCATAATATCTTCCGAAAAAATAAGAAGAGCTAGGTAAGATTACCTAGCTCTTCCTTTAACGTCCACCTTTGGGATACAGGCAGTGGGTCGCCTCCTTTAATTTCTAAATAAATTGTATCATCAATGCTATTTGAAGTCAAAAAGAATCAATTGAAAATATTCTCAACTTAATAACTAACTCATATATGCTAATTGAGAAAGTAAGGTGACAGGTTACTTAGCAGTGTAGAGCCTATATGTTTCATAAAATGATTTTATAACAAGATTATTAGTGTATGATAAAGCATTTTGATTGGATTATTGGAAATAAGATTTAGATTTCCCTGAATAGTAATTAATTCATCAAGATAAACATTAAAGAGTAGCATTTATAACAAAGAGAAATACGTTGGTTTGAAATCTATTTCAAAACATGAAATGCATTCCTTTGTAAGCGTTATCTATTTACTGTAAAAATATCGCGCTCTATAATGAGACCATCAAGTGAAAGAAAGGAAGTTTTGGTGTTTTATGAAAGATAAAGTGTTGGATGCAATGCAGAAATTTTCTCGCGCAATGTTTTTCCCGGTTTTAATTTTACCAATTGCGGGTATTTTAATTGCGATAGGGAATGTTTTGACGAATGCAAGGTTGATTGAGTTGCTGCCATTTTTAAACAATCCTGTGACAATGGGATTTGGAAGTATTTTATCAGCTTCATTACTACCAGTTCTTACAAATTTAGGCGTTATTTTCTGTGTTGGGATTGCAATAGGATTAGCTAGAAAGAAAAAAGCAGAAGCCGGATTTACCGCTTTGCTAGGGTATTTAGTTTTTCTTTATGCAATGAATAAATTTCTACAATTGCAAAATCATTTAGTTGCACCTGATAAATTGCAAGGCTCTGGTCAAGCTATGGTATTAGGTGTACAAGTTTTAGATATGGGCGTATTCCTTGGAATTATTTTAGGAATTATTGTTGCTCTAGTTCATAATAAGTTTATTGATACAGAGTTTAATAACGCTTTTCAAATTTATGGCGGTGCTAGATTTGTATTTATTGTATTGATTCCTATCTTGGTTATTTCAGCTATTATTTGTTCATATGTATGGCCAGTTGTTCAGTCAGGAATTGATCATTTAGGATTAATAATCAAATCTTCAGGTAATTTTGGTATTTTCTTATACGGAATGTTGGAAAGACTATTGATACCAACTGGATTACATCATTTAGTATATACACCATTCTTATATACTTCATTAGGAGGGTCTGTTGATGTTGCGGGGCATCTTTATGAAGGTGCGCGTAATATATACTTTGCTGAAATTGCTGATCCTGCTGTAAAAGTTTTATCTAGAAGTGTAATTTGGGATGCAAGAGGTATTTCTAAAATGTTCGGATTAATTGGTGCATGTTTAGCAATGTATCATATGGCTCCGGCTGAAAATAAAAGAAAAGTAAAAACAATCTTAATTCCAGCTGCTGTTACTTCTTTTATTGCAGGGGTAACAGAACCTATTGAGTTTTCATTTATGTTTGTTGCACCAATGTTGTTTGTTGTACATGCTGTTTTAAGCGGATTAAGTATGGTTACTTTAAATGTACTAGGTTCTCGAGCTATTGGTCCAAACGGTTTTATTGATTTCTTGCTATATAATGTCCCCCTAGGATTTGAAAAAACTAGATGGCCAATCTACATTTTAGTTGGATTGATATATTTTGTTCTATACTATGTAATTTTTAGATTCTTAATTAGTAAATTTAATTTACAAACAATCGGAAGAGAACAAGGAAATAGTGAAATAAAACTTTATGATAAGAAAGATTACATTGAGAAGAAAGAGCAAGAAAAAGCCTCTCAGGCTGGCATAAAAACTTCTGCTGATGATGATGTATCTGCAACGATAGTAGAAGGATTAGGTGGCGAAGATAATATTGTTTCTGTATCAAATTGTTATACTCGCTTACGTCTAGTAGTAAAAGATACTAACAAAGTAAATGATGAAATATTAATGAATAAAACTGATGCAAAGGGTGTCATGAAAAAAGGAAACAATGTTCAAGTTGTTTACGGATTAACTGTAACTAAAGTTAGAGAAAACTTAGATAGATATTTAGGAAAGGAAGAGGAAGAATAATGAGAGAATTTTCAGTTGTAATTGCAGGTGGAGGTAGTACGTTTACTCCAGGAATTGTTATGATGCTGTTGGATAATCTAGATCGTTTCCCAATCAAAAAGCTAAGACTATATGATAATGATGAAGAAAGACAAGGAATTTTAGGCAAGGCATTAAAAATAATGCTCTCTGAACAGGCTCCAAATATAGATTTTGATTATACTACTGATCCTGTTGAAGCTTTTTCAAATATGGACTTTTGTATGGCTCATATTCGTGTGGGTAAATATGCAATGCGTGAAAAGGATGAAAAGGTACCGTTACGACATGGGGTCTTTGGACAAGAAACTTGTGGTCCTGGTGGGATAGCATATGGACTCAGAAGTATTACAGGCATGTTAGAAATTATTGATTATATGGAAAAATACGCACCAGACTGTTGGATGTTAAATTATTCAAATCCTGCAGCAATTGTAGCTGAGGCTTGTAGAGTATTAAGACCAAATTCAAAAGTATTGAATATTTGTGATATGCCCGTTGGAACATTACGACGAATGTCTCAAATCATTGAAAAAAAACCTAAAGACTTATTAGTTAGATATTTTGGATTAAACCATTTTGGATGGTGGACAAGTATCAAAGATAAAGAAGGTAATGAGTATATAGATAAAATTAAAGATTACGTATCGGAAAATGGGTACTTAACTCAAATAGAAGTAGATACTCAACATATGGATTTGAGTTGGCAAGAAACACATAAGAAGGCAAAAGATTTATTAGCTGTTGCACCTGAATTTTTACCAAATACGTACCTGAAATATTATTTATATGGAGACTACGTATATGAACATATGATGGCTCATCCCGAATATACTCGAGCGAATGAGGTAATGGATGGTCGTGAGAAAAAAGTATTTGATCATGCAAAAAAAATTATTGAAAATAACTCAGCAGATAAAATTGGATTCGATATAGACTCTCATGCAACGTTTATTGTCGATTTAGCTCGTGCAATTGCATTCAACACTCAAGAAAGGATGGTTATGATTGTTGAAAACAATGGAGCTATTGCTGATTTTCCTGATGATGCAATGGTTGAAGTCCCATGTATTGTGGGATCAGATGGCCCAGAACCCCTTGCACAAGGTCAAATTCCAACGTTCCATAAAACATTAATGTATCAACAAGTTATGGTTGAAAAATTAGTTGTTGAAGCATATGTAGAAGGTAACTATCAGAAATTATGGCAAGCGTTGACTTTATCTAAAACAGTTCCTAGTGCAAAAGTGGCTAAAGAATTATTGGATGATTTAATTGAAGAAAATAAAGATTTTTGGTCAAAATTGAAATAATGATATTGACTCAGAATATTTGTTTAAAAATATTCTGAGTTTACTTTACAAATTCTTGTACGATAAATTCAAAGAGTAGAATGAGTTTTCCAAAGAAACTAGTATAATGAATATTTTGTCTATCAAGTGGGCTTTCATCAGAAACTTCGAATGTTACATCAGAAATAAGCCCGCATCTAGAAGTTGGATTTCCGGTAAATAGTATATTAGGAACATGTTTTAAATGACAATACTTCATTTTTTCAAAAACTTTTTGTGTTTCACCGGATTTAGAAATTGAAATAAACATGCAGATATCATCTACGTTATTCTCTAATACTCCTGATGAATCTGTTGCATTGACAGCCAAAGTTTTTATTCCGTTAACTAATAATTTCTTTTGTAGATAATCTGCAAGGATGCTAGAAAAACCATTAGCATATATCATAATAAATTTATTAGATTGGAAATATATATTTTTCATTTCTTGGATTAGAGGTTCTAGTTCTTCTGTATTCATTTGGAAATCTAGTACATCATTAACAATTTTATTATGCGTAGTAGGACGACTTTTTAGGTAATAGAACAATTCTTGAGATCCAGAAAACTCTAATTTTTGTGCAAGACGTACGATTGTTGCTGGAGAGGTAAATGCTTGTTTAGAGATTTCTTTTAAAGATAGATTATCTAAGTTGTCAATGTTAGAAACTAAATAAGTTAGGATGTTTAGCTCATTTGATGATAATATTTTTCCTTTGGTGATTAAATCTAAATCCATCAAAAACTCCTCTTTTCATGAAATGTTCGTATAAGTATAATAACATTATTTTATTTATTAACCAACAGAAAGGTGTTTAAAAAATGCAAATCGGAATGATTGGTCTAGGAAAAATGGGAATCAATTTAGTTGAGAATATGTTGCGAAATGAGATTGAAGTATCTGCATGTGATATTAGTGAAAATGCAAGAAAGCAAGCACAAAAAATAGGTGCAACTATTATTCAAGAAGTTGAAAGTCTAAGTAATCTTCCTAAGCCGCGAATTGTCTGGATGATGTTACCTGCTGGAAAAGTTACCAATCAAATGGTTCATAAATTGAGTGAGATTTTAGAGCCAGGCGATTTATTAGTTGATGGAGGAAATTCTTTTTATCAAGATTCCATAGCAAATGCCGAATGTTGTCAATTAAAGGAAATCTATTTTTTTGATTGTGGTACATCAGGTGGTGTGGATGGCGCATTAAATGGTGGAAATTTCATGATTGGTGGCAATGAGGAAATGTTTCATCGATACTTACAGCCGGTTTTTGAAAAAATTGCGCAAAAAGATGGTTACCTATATACTGGAAAAGTAGGCAGTGGACATTATTTGAAAATGGTGCATAACGGAATTGAGTATGGCATGATGCAAGCCATAGGTGAGGGCTTTGAAATATTAGAAGAAGGGCCATTTGACTATGATTTACATTCAGTCGCTTATTTATGGAATCATGGTTCTGTGATTCGCTCATGGTTGATGGAATTAATGGCTGAATCATTTGAAAAAGATGCCCATTTAGATAAGTTAACAGGTGTGGTTCATAGCTCAGGTGAAGGCTTATGGACGATAGAAGAAGCACTTAAATTAGGTATTCCAGCACCAATTATCACAATGTCGCTACAGATGCGGCTACGTTCACAACAGTCAGATACTTTTGCGGGGAAGGTGGTTTCTTCTTTACGCAATGGATTCGGGGGTCATGCGGTTGAGCAAACAAAATAAGTTCTATTTAGGGGTGGATATTGGGACCACTTCAACAAAAGCGGTTCTTTTTGATCAGACAGGTAAGATGGACAAGACGTTTCAAAAAGGATATCCATTAATGACCGATTTGACAGGAAAAGCGGAACAAAATCCGGATGAAATCTTACAAGCGGTAAAAGAAGTGATGGGGGCGGCCTTTCATTTAGCTAAAGAAAACAAGCAAACAATCATAGGTGTTGGGTTTTCTGCTGCAATGCATAGTTTGTTGTGTCTAGATGAAAATCGCCACGTGCTCCATCCACTAATTACTTGGGCCGATACACGTGCGCAAAAACAAGTCGAAGTGCTAGGCAAAAGAGCAGATATTTCAGAGATTTGTGCTAGAACGGGTGTGCCGAATCATCCGATGACGCCGCTGAGTAAGGTGTGTTATTTACGCGAGGAGCATCCGTCACTTTTTGCTCAAACTTGTTATTTTGTGGGCATCAAAGAATATGTTCTCGGGCAGCTGACCAATCATTGGGTGGTCGATGAATCGCTGGCAGCAAGTACAGGCTATTATCATCTGCAAAATCATGATTGGGATGAAGAACTGTTATATTTAGCAAGTATTAACCGCAAACAATTGTCCGAAATTGTGCCTACCACAACGCAACTATCTTTAAGTGAGACGATTTGCGATGAGTGGCAGTTAGCAGAAAGTCCGCAAATCATCGTGGGAGCGAGCGATGGGGTGTTATCCAATCTTGGTATTCAAGAATCTTTGACCAATCAGTTAGTCATTACCGTGGGCACAAGTGGCGCTGTCCGCAAAATCATTGAGACCAAAACACCTCAAGCAAGTCAGGGCCTCTTTTTATATCCGTTAGCCCAAGATTTCTTTGTCGAAGGCGGCGCGGTGAATAATGGTGGCGTGATTTTTCAATGGTTAAAAGAACAATTTTTTGCTGGCGAAGATTATCCGAGTTTATTACAAAAAATGACGAAAGTACCTGCTGGAAGTCATGGCTTGCTTGTTTTGCCACATTTCTTTGGAGAACGTGCCCCCTATTTTCAAGCAAACCTTCGTGGAAATATCTTAGGTTTAAATCACAACCATACCAAAGAAGATATTTTGAAATCCACGATGGAAGGCATTATTTTGAATTTGCGGCAAATTGTGCAGTGCTTAGATGATAAATATGGACCTTCTAAGCAGATTTGTCTAACTGGCGGGATGACTAATAATACGGTGATTCCTCAGCTTTTTGCGGACATTTGTCAAAAGGAGATTGTCGTGATGGATTGTCCGGAAAGTTCCTGTAAAGGGGCGGCGATGTTGGCGATGAAGGCGTGTGACAAGTTAACGGCTTTCCCAGCTTGGCCAAATTCTACGCACATCTACACCCCAGATGAGACTTGCGCAGCTATTTATAATCAACTTGACCAGCTATTTTCACAGGCGGTCCCTCAAATTTTGTCTATCAACCAACAGCTCGCTCACCTGCAGCAACATTCATTTTAAATCTTAAAGGCTTTTCCACGGGAGAAGTCTTTTTTGGTTATAAACCCCGACAAATTAACTTTTAACTCAAAAATTTGCTTTTTAACCTTGGGAAAGTTAAAAGTAAAAAAATTGAGTTAAAAAGAAAAACATACGGAAATTGGTTAGCAAATCATTCCGAGTGTTTATGTTTTGAATATGTTTAGACACCTAGCTTTTGCTTTAAGGCGTCGGTTAAGGTTTGCGAAAAATTAATATTCTCTTTTTCCACAAGAATATTTAACCATTCAGAAATAGAGGTATTTTTACGTACGATTTTTGCATGATTTTTCCGACGATATTCATTTAAACCAAGCGAGATCATTACGACAAAATCCTCATCACTTTTAAGGTGAATGTCTTTTGGTGAACTGGCTGGGGGCATTTGCGTTTGTTCATACAAGGCTAAACCTAATGCTGATTGTGCCATGATTACAGCTTCTGGGATGTTTTCCCCAAAAGTAATCGCTTCTGCTACATCAGGGAAAGTTACATTATATGTGTTGTTTTCAGAACTAAAAATTGCGGGATAAACAATGATTTGGGCTTTTTCCATAAAAAATCACTCCTCAAAATAATGCGATTATTGCTTAATACCAGCTTGTTTTCATATTTACATGTTGTTCAAACCGGTTTCACTCACTTTTTTCCGTTGCAATCTCTGTATATTCTTTTAACGTAATTCAGGCAGAAGTCGCCCATCCTCTATAGTTGGGTGATGAATGTCGTTCAGTATGAGGGTTGCTGTTGTAACTCGAAGACCGACAATACAGTATACTGTCATTTTATTTTGTTTTATGTTATAATCAGTATATATTAGAAATGAGTTGATATAAAATGGAATTAGATACAAATAAACATTCAGTCTTTCTTCTTTATTACCATCTTATTTTAGTAACGAAATACCGTAGACAAGTGATTGATGATGAAATATCTGATTATGCTAA
>DWVH01000049.1 GCA_019120335.1 Candidatus Enterococcus stercoripullorum | reverse complement strand
AATTCTGAGTCTGCGAGCTGAATATTGTTACGATAAACCTTCAGATAGTTTTCTAAACCATTTCTTAGTCTCTCTGGCAGCTCTTTTTCAGTTGTTAATGCCCATTCTTTTTGTGAAACAAATCCAACATCCAAGGATTGCCCAATCGTTATCGGCACCACATGTTGAAAATTGAAATAGCTTAAATGTCCATCGTTGAATACAAAAGGCTCATAACTTTGAAAAGCTAATACCTCTTTTGCTTGAATTTGGTTTTCTGGAAGTTCTTCTTCTAATGGTAAAATATAAGGTTGATAATCTATATTCATAAAGACCGCACGTTGAAATAAAGGCATTCCTTGCGTGCTTGCTTCTAAATCCATTCTCTGACTTAAATCATCAAAAACATTGGATAGATTTAATAAAGGTAAATAATTTGGCATAAATAGACCTCACTTTCTATATTTTTTTGCAACAAAAAAGGACTGTAAAAACAGCCCTCTTACATATTTATTTTATGAAATTTTAGAATAGAACACAGGCA
The DNA here is from genome assembly GCA_019120335.1 of Candidatus Enterococcus stercoripullorum. Classification (GTDB taxonomy): domain Bacteria; phylum Bacillota; class Bacilli; order Lactobacillales; family Enterococcaceae; genus Enterococcus_E; species Enterococcus_E stercoripullorum. The sequence continues at coordinate 16,901 of DWVH01000049.1, read as the reverse complement.
CATCAGAATCTTCATTAAATGTACTTGGATCTAGTGGGATTTCACTATTATGCACTTCCGATTCTTTTTCTTCCAATATTTCATGAGAATTATCAGAATCTGAAACTTGAGATATTTCTTTATCTGTCATTTCTTCTTTTTCTGTATGCTCATCTTTCGCATTTGGATCTATGACATGTACAGTCAAGGCTTTACTAACCGTTACTCCTTGACTATCTTTTGCTTCATAAATCACTTCATACGTACCAGCTTTCTTAGTATCTACTGGATTGGTAATTGTAAGCGAATCTGTTAAATCCCCATCTTCCGAATCAACAACACTCACATAATCAACTGGCAAGAAACTATCTCCTAATTGAAGTTCAACTTCTTCTTGTGTAAGAGTCATTACAGGTTTTGCATTGACAACCACTGTCAAAATGGCAGTTGCCGTATTTCCAAAGCGATTGGTTGCTGTCACTGTGATTTGATTTTCTCCTACATGTAATTCAGTAAGTGGCACTTTTAATTCAACAAGTGCGTCTTGAACATCCGTCACTTTTACATAGTCTTTGACGTCTACATTTTCGCCTTCATTTATATGAATAATCGGTTGCTCAATCGTTAATACAGGAACGGTTTCAACGATAGGTGGTTCAATCGTTTCTTTGTTATCTGTATTAGGTTGTTCGATTGGCAACTCTGATTCTTCTTCATCTTCTTCAATTGTAGGCTTTTCGATCGGCTTAGGTGTCTGCTCGTTTTCTACTGGCTTAGTTGCAACAGGCGTAACTGTGGTTTTTTCTTCTTTCTTGATATCTTCTAATGTGAGGTATTCAGGTTTTTCGATTTCCTCTTCTTTTTCTTGTCCTCTAGGTGCTGACAAGGCTTGCTCAACAGTTGCATTCACTATCCCTTTTGTTGGATTCCCAAAAATAGGCGCTGACGAAAAAGCTTTACTAGTGCTGCTTTCAGTTGTTTTCTCTCCCATTTTAGGTAAGTTTTTAGGCTTTTCCTTATTTTTTTGAAAAGGATTGACTGATTTTGGTTTATGATTGTCCCTTTTTGCTTTTGATTCATACGAACTTGTTTGTGTTGACTGACTGGTTGACTGATTGGTTGATTGATGACAAGCGCTTAAACTCAAAGCAAGTAGGATAGTGCTTGCACATACAAAGATTGGTTTCAGTTTCATCATATATTCCTCCAAAATTATAGATTTTTGATTTTTTGTTTTAATTCATAGATTTCATCTAAGGTTTGGTTATATTGCTTTAACTCAGATTCATTCGTTGGTTTTGTCTCCTTAACCTTTTTCTCTTTTTCGGATAATTGTTGTGTATACAATTCATAGCTTGCAATTTTTTTAGCTAGGGCACTGTCTTGAACTTCTTCAGCTAACTCTTTAGCTTGTGAGATTTTGCCATTCTTTAAATACGCATAGCCAATCAAACTTAGTCGTAAATCATCTTTTCTAAACACCGTCTTGTCTTTTTCGTACAAATCTATCATTGATACATATTCAGCATTTAAAAAAGCTAAATCCAATTGTCCTTGTTTGGTTGCATACGATTTTTGAAAATCTTTTAAGACTTCAATCTTTCTGTTCTCTGGCTTTTGTGCAATCAACATTTGAAAAATGGCGTCTTCAATCTGTACTTTTTTCTTAGGATAAACTCGAATGGCTTCTTGATAATCTTCCTTTTCAAGTAGCTGTTCCAGAGACTTTTTCTCTATCTTGATTTCTTCCTTTTGTCTTGGAAAATGCCATACTTTGGTTGCACCATAAATGCCCCCACTGATAAAGCAAATGACAACAATTCCCACGAACATCTTCTTTAATAACCGAACATTTAAAAAGTGGCCAACTTTATTTTCTGCTTTTTTCGGTCGTTTTGCTGGTTTTTGTTGCACCTTTTTATTCGGCTTTTCTTTTTTTGCAACTTTTCTTTTGGATTTGCTTGGCTCTAATAAAGGAAATAAGACTCGTTCAACTTCCTCTTCGAATGGCAAAGCTATTTTTTGTTCCAGCAAACAATGTTCCTTTTTATTAATTGCTTGAATGGTAACACTAGCAGTAGACTTTTCTTTAAGGCAACGTCGGTTTTCTTCCTCTACAAACTGACATAAGGCAACAAAGTCTTCTGCTTCTTCGTTTCGAATCTGAAAGTTTTCTCGGTCAGAAAACCGATATTTACCCTTAAACATATATTCCCACCTTCTTAAATTTCTTCTTGTCTATCTGTATCCGCTAAATTTTGTGTTGTATCTTCGTTAACAGCTTGTGTGTCGCTAGGGGCTAAAAGCTCCGCTAAATCTTCAATTTGCAAATGATTTGCTTGTAATAATTTTTCCGTATATTGGTGTTCCAATTGAATCAATTCTTGCGTTAGCTTCTCTTTCTTTTCTTGCATTTCCATCAATTGAACCTCTAGATTTGCTAGCTGCTCTTTTTTTCGTTTAATCTGTGATAGTTGATCCACCTTGCGTGCCATAGGTGTCTCCCTCCTTTATGGTTGATAAGTTCATTGGGGTTAAATTATTAATTTTTACTTTTTGATTGACGTATTGATAATTTAACAAAACGGTTTGGGTTGCTTCCTCTGTAAAAGGTTCTTCAGTTTGTGCTTTGTTGTTTTGATACGTCACTTCACATACCACTTGTACTAAGGCTTCTTTGCGAAAGGGATTTAGATAGATATGAGTAGTTTTAACTTTTCTCTTGACTGACCCATGATAGTATTGTTCCGCTTTCAGCTCTTCTAAATTTTCTTCCATTTCTTTGTAATAACCATTCGTAATATAAGGTTTCAAGCCTTTCAAATCAGTTGACTGATTGTCTGTATAGTAAAACTGTATAAAGTCTTGTATGACTTTCTCAGCGTCTGACTCCCTTTGCTGGGACAAAGCTGGTGTCTCTTGGGTCACATCTGGTTTAAAGAAATAGCCAGTCATTAATCCTAAAAAGAAAATAGCTATGAACCCAACCCAGATTATTACGATTTTTTTCAAATGATTGTCCATCTTCTTCCCTCACTTTCCTAAGACTGTTGCAGGATCAATTAATTCACTTTGGGCAAGACTAGCAGAACGAGATATTTCCAAATGTAAGTGCGGTCCCGTAGAATTTCCTGTTGACCCTACGTAACCGATAATATCGCCTTGTTTAACCGTTTGTCCGACATGTACATTCATCCGAGATTGGTGGGCATAGTTGCTGCTCTGACCATTCGCATGTAAAATCTGTACATGATTGCCCCATGAATAATGGTATTCTGCAACAATCACTTTTCCATCAGCAATCGCACGAATCGGTGTACCTTGCGGAACAGCATAGTCAACACCACGATGAAATTCTGAAAAACCGCCAAAGTTTCGCCAACCAAATGGAGAAGTGGTGGTTGCATTGGCTACTGCATGAATATATTTCCCTGCTTTCGGTGGATTTTGTAAAAATTTTGCCCACTGAATTGCATTTGCTTGCCTTTCCGCAACTTTATTCCCTGGATTTCCTTCCCAATAAATAAGCACTTCGTTCGCTAAAACAGAAGGTAAATCATTAGAAGATAGCACTCTTCTTACAACGGATTGATAAAAAGGGGTGTCTTGCGTAAACATAAATTCAATTTGTAATTCTAAATCGTACCACTTTTTACCCTTTCTCTTTGCAAATTCACGAATCAAGGTATTTCTTCTTGAACCATCTAGCGTATCTGTGAACTGTCCCAAACCTAAACCACGATGTATGATTTGCGTGTTATTGCCATAGATATCAATACCGCTCATATTTAACCAATTATCGTCATCCCATGAACTAGCTGTAGCCCCAACAGGTGGACTTAAATACCATCCTTCTGCTGTTTTGGGATTAATGTTTGATTCTGTTTGGAAGTTTCCTAAAAAAGCTGCAGCACCATTAATGGTTGTTGCTGGATAATATTTTTTAAATAATTGATACACTTGAAGGGCTCTTTGACTTAAGTCTGCAGATACTTCAACTGTCGCTACTTGATAGGTAGTTTTTTCAGCATATACCACCTTTGGAAAGTAAAAAGCAGGATTGAGCTTTTCCCAAAATACCTTTTTCTTTTTACTGTATTCGATATACACCCCGTTATTGCCACTTACTTTACCAATCAGTGTGCCTTGCTTGACCTTCTTTCCTTCTTTGATTCTAAAATGATTGACATGTTCTAAACGTAAACTTTTACTTTTCGTTTTAATAAACACGACGTCTCCAGAATAGCTAATCGTCCCACTTCTTGGCGCATAAACAGGGCTACCTTTATCTGCCTTTGCGACAATACCTGAACGATAACCTTTGTGTATCAAACCCTCTTTATAGAAATATCCAAAGCGCTTTTGAATGGTTAATTCTGCTTGTTTATCCGTTGAAAAAGGATAAATCAATTCTTGATATTGGAAAAACGGATTGCTTTGTTTCTTCATCAATTCATAACGAGACTGCTTCTTCCCTAACTGAAAGGCTTTTTCTTTAATAACATCTGAAAACTTGTTTAACTGCCAATTTTCTTTGTCTTCCTTCACATTTGCCTTATATAGCTTTAACAAGAATTGCTCATGTGTTTCTGGATTCTTTTTACTAATCGCTTTTTTCAGCTGATAATCCTCAAACTTAGCATTCATATAGACTAGATATTCAGGAATTTCACTGTAAATCTGAACACTTGAAGGCTCTACTTGTGTGCCATCAATGATAGGTTCTTTTTGTCCCTGAATAGTTGCAGTGGTTTCATAATCTTTCAAGCTTAAAACATCCCATGTTTTTGTTAAATTGATTTCTTTTTGAGAAACCCCTGAACTCATAATGATACTTGTTGCAGAGACGATAACCAAAATAGCAAAAATAATCGCTAAAGGAATCAGACTGACAAACAACCCTTTCATGATAATGACTGGATTTTTTATGAGATTTCTAACGGCATGAATCAGCACATTTTTGATACTTAACAATTTCTGTGGAGATTGCCACCAGTTAAATACCTGACTCTTCCACCACTGAATCTCTTTAGGAATCGATTTAGGCAAATTTCCTATACGACGAATGGTTTTTCCAGAGTAGCGTACCCCTTTTTTCGCAACCTTAACCCCTGTTTGTAATTGGTGTTTCGTCTCAACCACTTGTGTTGTCGTGTTTATCAATTGTCCTAATTCTTCAGCGTCATCACTATAGCTAAAAAAATCAGCCATCATTTGTGGCGATTGGCTTTTTAAATGCTTTTTTGTAGATTGAAACGTATTGCTAGCCATACCTTTGGAATAGGTCATGATTTTTTGTCGAATAGTTTGCTGCTTTACGACTTTTGACCATTGCGAACGACTCAGCGTCACTTGTCCTTTTTTAACGCTCCTAAATTGTCTAGGTAATCGTTTCAAAGGACTGAATGTTGCTTGATTACGTTGAAGATATTGTACCGCTGCTTGTCGTGTCATCGGTTGACCTCTCCTAAATTCATTAGAAAACACACTATTTTCAGGCAAACGGTCTTCTTGATTCCCATCTTCTGACACATGAGAAACACCAATCGGCAATTGCTTATTTGGAGAGACGTGATTACGCTCATGAGAACCTACTAAAAGGGATTGCGGGTCGTTGACAAGCTGGTTTTCCGTACGAAAAGTATAAGAAGTAGGGACAGCACCATATACCTTGATACCTGTTGGAAATCCCTTCTCCTTTAAAAGAAAAGCAAAAGCGTACTCATCTGTAATATACGGCTGAAAAGAATTCCCTTTTAACAATCCTGTTTGAAAGGTTGGATCATTCAAAAATTGTTTCAATTAAGCGTCCCCCTTCCATTGACTAATCATGATTGGTTTGAGAAAGCTGCTTTGGGTCCGTCGCTAATAAGTAATAGAGTTTCAAATCTTTTGGAATGGTATTTGAGAACGGCACAACGAACTTTCCTGCTTTAATCAATCCTGCCCCTTTTTCTGGATAACGCAACTCTGATTGTAAAGCTGGAGAAATACCTAAAATATTGACTAGACTCCCTAAATCATCAGGGGATTGTTTTAAAGCAATGACAAATTCAGAGTTTGCAATCATTCGTATGCCATCTGGATTCATCAATAGCGTAGATACATTTTGTGTAATACCTGTTGGAATTGCCCCATATTTACGAACCCGACTCCATAATTCAAAAAAGAAATTTGAAGCATATTCATCATTGAACATTAACTGTAATTCATCAAAGTAGACCCATGTTGTAATGCCTTTTTGCTTATTTTGAACAATGCGATTCCAAATTTGGTCAAATACAACCATCAAACCGAAGCTCTTGAGTTTGTTTTTAAGTTTGTTTACATTAAAAACGATTAAACGATTGGTAAGCTCGACATTGGTCTGTTTGGCAAAAATATTTAACGAACCCGTGATATACAACTCCAACGAAGTCGCTAAATCTTTGGATACCTCTTCTTTTTGTTCACATAGCACCTCATACCAATCTTGTAATGTAGGAATTCCTTCAACCCTTTGATACGTGAGAGTGGTTACCCTATCAATAATCGTTTCCTGTTTCGGATTTAATGCACCTTGTTCGCCAATTAACGAACCGAATAGCGTAATTAAGAACTCAGATTTTAGTTTCACTGCGTCGTCTCCACCGTGTAAATCTTCATCGTCAGGCAATTCCATTAAGTTAATGTAATTCGTGGTGCTTGCGGAAATTTCGATATTCTGACCACCAAACGCCTCACAAATCAATCCATATTCACTTTCAGGGTCCACAACGATAATTTCATCATTGGGCTTTTGTAAATAGGTCGTCACGATTTCATATTTAGCGGATACCCCTTTCCCCGAACCAGAAGTCCCTAAGATAAGTCCTGAAGCTGTGTACAATTTCGAACGATCCACATTGACCATGTTTTTTGTTCGTCGATTGACCCCATAATATTTCCCAGTTTCGTGAACTAAATCTTGTGAAGTAAAAGGTGTATTTACTGCCACTTCCACCGTCATCAAATTGCGAATTAATTCAGCGTCTACAAAATTTTTCCCAATTGGTAATACAGCATTTAAGGCTTGTTCCTGCATAAATTCCAATTTACTAAAAGTCACATTATTCTTTTTACCCACCTGAATAATGCGTTGGACCCTATCTTCTAAGGTATCCTCATCTTCCGCATGAACATAGACTAAAAAGATAGTTTGGAAGAATTTTTGATTGTCTTTATCCATAGCTTGCACAATTTCTTCCGCTTCTTCGTGCATATCTTTCAATTGTCGTGAAATAAGTTCTGGACTAATTTGTCTACGAATATTTTTCGACTGTTCGTCTCCCATTCGTCCCTCAATCGCAGATAACTTATATTTGGCTTTTTTCTTTGCAGCAATATTGTTAATCGGCTGAATATGATAACTAATCGTCATTTCTTGCGGAATTTCTAACAAATCACGAATGAGCGTATCCTCAAAATCACTTTCATAACTTCTTAAAAAGAGCACTTGCCCACAGTCAGAATCAATTTCAAAACGTTGACTAGGTTTCTTTAATTGCTTTGAACGAAAATTGAGATACATCGGTGCAATACCTGATTTGGTAGACAAACCACTAAAGAGTAAATCTTGATAATTAAAATCAAACAAGTCGTGCGGACGTAAGATATGATGAAAAACTTTTAGTCGCTCAATACCGTCTAAAACTTGCATATCGCCATCAAATTGACTAAAAGATTGGTACATACTTGATTCAATGCGAGATAGAACGGTTTCGGCTTGCTCTCTATCTTCTGCCTTTGTTGTGACCGTGAGATACTTTTCAGGAATAAAATTCATCGAACCTTTATCGATAGCCGAATCCATTAGTTGATTGATTTCACGACGATACTCATCAAATTCATCGTTCATATCTTTCATATAGTGTTGATTTTTAAATTGTTCCATGTCTACTGCTTTATTGATAATGGTGTACTGTAAATGGTTGTCCTCATCTAAAGCATTCAACATTTCGCCCATTTTGGTAAAAATATGAATTTGGTCCTCTCGATTTGCGGTCTGATAATTGACCTCTTCTAACTGATAAGTTTTGGAAAAATGTTGGGGATCTATTTGACATAATCCTTTTTCAAATAATAATTCATACCAAATGCTCTTTTGGACACTATATTTTGGTGCATTCGATTTTTGTCTTTTAGCTCGCACCTTGCGTATTTTTCTTTCCTGTTTACTCAAAGATTTCAACTTCTGTTTGATTTTTTGCTTGTTTTCGTTTTTTGGCAACAGGTTTCACCTCCGTCCATTCATTTCTATAAAAACGTTCTTGTGGTTGATAGTGATAGCGATAAAAATACATCAAATATTTTTCAATTGGCATATCCTTTAACTTTACCCAACCAATCGCAAGTGGTGGGAGTGCAATAAATAAAATGATATATTGCAACAAATCTTTATCTATGTGTAAGAACCAATAATTCGCTGCTAATATTGAACCCACAACTATTACAGTAGGATAGGTACACAGCGCTTTTCTAAGGGTTAAATCTAAATAAAAACGTTCTTCATATCTGAAAATATCTTTCCGCACTTTAACTTGTAAACTCATTAGGCATTCACTCCAATCAGCGATTTTGAAAGGCTATAGGTTCTGACAACTAAGAAAATCAAGAAAATATTGTAAGCTAAGATAGCCATTGTAAGGGATATAAAGTCCGTTCCTGTTGTACGCACAATACTTGAACCTAGTACACTATAAAAAGAAAGTACGAGATACATCAGTACCGTAGATAACGCAATCGCCCCAAATAGCTTGAAAAAGTTTTTGGTCCATTGATTATACTCATCAGACGGTAAAGCGGAGATTGGCAAGGGCGCAATTGCCGTCAGTAAATACATTTCAAAGAATCTCATAACGATAGCAAACCTTGCTATCCAATTGGCTATCCATGCTACAACAACGGTAATTAGGATAATAATTCCCGCCCAAATCTGTTCCAAGAAACCTAAATCATCCACGGCGTCTTTTAAACTTGTAATGTTGACTGTCCCTTTCGCATTCATAGTTGGTAGAACGGTCTGCATTTTCTGAATTAGCATAATTGCCAATCCTTGAATCGCAAGAATAACCACCGAGAAATTATCCATCAATAATTTCGCAAAGGCTAATTTGATAAAGATAGGTACCAACATCTGAAGATGAAAACTTCCCCCACCGTTATCAATCTTTTTATATAAATTCCCAAATTCTAATAAAAGAAAAAAAGCTAACACCGTTAAAGAAATTGGCTTAACCACATTATTAGCAACACTTTGGGAATACTCCCAAAGCATTGCATTATAATCAGTCAGGCTAGTCGTTAAATCTTTTACTGTTCCCGAATTATTGACCACACTTTCCAACCAATTTAAAAGTATGTCCATATACTAAAGCCCTCCTTTTTGTTAGAACTTAATTTGTCCAATCCAGACCGCTGCACCTCCAATAATTACACCACCGACAATCTGCATAATACAGGTCTGAAGCGCTGGTCCATTTTGGTCTTTAATATTAGCCCCTAAGTTGACTACCCCTAGAGCGACTAATAAAGCGCCAACGATACCGACTCCTTTTGCTAGCAAGTCCATGCCATCATTAAACGCTGAAGTCGAGCTTGGTGTATTATTTGCTGCTAAAAGATAAACTTTGTTTAGTAAAAATGTTTTCATCTGTTTTCCTCCAATTTTTGTCTATTAAAATAAGCCTGAATAGTAGAATCATGCGACGTCTGTAACGTCAATCGTTCCACCATTTTCAGGCTTATTTTTAGCAATATTTAATTGATATTCCAAATCTTCCTCGGCACTATGGGTAATATAGTAGTTAAACCATTGACCATCATCAGGAGAGTTGGAAAGTAACTGGTATCTTTTATGCATACTTGGAATATATTTTTTCGATTTGTACATCGGTATCCCACGTATTTTTAAAAGACACTCATCGTTTCTAAGATTTGCGACTTCATCTGGCGTCATCAAATCTCTAGCGTGTTTTTCATAATTTTTATTCATGCCACCGCTTCTACCATAGCTTTTCGATACCTTAATCATATCAATCGTTTCTTTCCCAGCAAGTTCACTCATATATTTATGGATATCTTTTTCGTTTGAACCCAGATACAACAAGCTATCACAACTTGCGAGAATTTCTTCCCAGCTTTTTTCATATTTTTGCTTAAATTGGGATAAGGCTTGGATAATCGGCATAAAAAAGATTCCTCTTGACCGAGAAGTAGAAATATATTGTGGGAAGGTTGGAATGGTCCCAATGTTAGCAAACTCATCCCAGATATTTAATACTAACCGAGGTAACTCATGCCCATGGTATTTTTCCCTTGACACATGATAAAGCGTATCAATGGCTAAATCTAGCAACATGGCTAAGAGGAAGTTTAAAGAATGGTCGGTATCCGATAAAGAAAGATACAAAATACGCTTTCCTTCCCCCATTTTATCTAATTCTAACGTATCTTTTGAGACCAATTTTTTAACTGAAGGCAAACCTAATGGCGCTAGTCTCACACTCATGGAGATAAGGATAGATTTCCATGTATTCATTGCGGAACGTCGAGCGGCAGTATACATTTCATAAACGAAATGCTCTTCCCCATATTCCTCGGCAAATCGTTCCATCACAATATCCAACGCTGTACGGTCAGTTTCATTTTCCATTGTATTGGCAACTAATAAAAGTTGATGAATATCATCAAAGGTTGCTTCTTCATCAGGAATATCTTTATATTTTTCTTGTACATAGCCAAATAGTGAGTAAAAACACATCGTTTCTGCTTTTACCCAAAAATCTTCGCTTGCACGTTCTCCTTTTCCTTCCGTATTCGTGATTAAGTTATTTACAGCTTTGATGATTCCTCTATCGTCACGAATATAATGAAATGGATTGAAAAATTCAGTTAAGTGTGACTCAAGATTTGCAAGGTCAAAGATTTTAACATCATAGCCTGCGTCACGAAACATCTTCCCTGTTTCTCGTTGCAAGACTGCCTTTGTCTCTGTCACGATATAATTCGCACTCAACTGCATAAGATTCGGTTTCACAAAAGTAAATGTTTTCCCTGAACCCGCTCCACCGATAACCGCTACATTTTTGGTTCGATTTAAATTTGGGTCTTTCATTTTGGTTTCAAGGGTTAACTGTTCTGTTTTGGTTAAAATAATCTGATTATCAGGGTCTTTCTTGTTTTTGAACAGTTCACTTTCTTGTTTATTCGCAAATCTTGCAGAGCCATATTCTTCGCCATGACGATAGTTACCTTTCATCGACAGATAGTAAATTCCCGCAAGAAAATAGCTAAGAACAAAGACTATCGTTGCCATGATAGATAATTTAGTAGGTGCTGCAAAAATATGTTGAAAAGGATACATATACTGATTGGTTGCTTGATTAATACGAGAAAGTACATTTCCTTCGTTTAATCCCTCATAACAGAGCACCATTTGATGAAAATACCACGCCAGAGGAACAAAAAGTATCAAGTAAGTATATAGATTTGTCTTACTCACTTTTGAAAGCAAAAAATTCAATTAGCGTCCCCCCTTTTCTGTTCGTTCTGGACCAGTTCGGGCTTTCTTATGTTCTGATTGTGCTTTTTCTGCTTTTTCTTTTTGCAGGATTTCCTTGGCTTTTTCGATTTCTTGTCGAACAGGATTTTGTTTCTTTTCAGCCGATTGGACTACCTTGTTGGTAAAGGATTGATGTTCAGTTGATTTTGTAACAACCTTTTCCTGCACGACAGTTTGAGATTGCGTTTTTGTTTGAACTTCTTTCGTATCGTTTGTTTGAGTTTCTTTTGATTGTTCTTGTACAGAATCTTGTTGGATACCTTTATTCTTTTCGTAATCAGGATAAAGATAATTGATAAGTGCTGGATCTTGTTGGTAAATGCGGTCGGTAATATTCTCCACCGCATGTATCAGCGCTTCTCTATCCTTCGAAAAGAATTGTAGCTTGGTATCCCCATTTGCCATTTCTGTGATACTAGCCTGAACACCAAATCGCTTTAACTCTTGCTTAAAAATACGTTCATTCATTTTGGTATCTAGCAAACGCTTATCAAAATCAATGAAATCTCGTGCCTGCGTCGTTTTTGCCATTTGCTTATCCGAAACCATACCACCGATACGATTTTGTCCTGTTAATTGATTGAGTATCAGCTGTAAACTTTTGAAAGTTACGCCTCTTAGAGCTCTAAGCGTATACTCCACCGCATAATCTTCAGGTTCTCTAATCATCAAAACCACCTCCTCTTAAAATAAAATAAGCGTCACTCCTATGAGCCACGCAAAAATAATATGAAATTATATTTACATCTCACCCCTCTCCCCATAAACTGTTTATATACATTAATTTAAGGGACTGATAATTATGAACTCTACTATGAATATCCAACAACCAACTCCAAGCGGTATTTCGTATTTAGAAACCATTGTATTAGTGGGGACACTGATACTTTCAATCGTACAATTTTACCATTTATACCTAAAACAAAAGAGCGAAACACCTAGTCAAGAAAAAATTAAAGATTTTTATATTGAAACCTTGAAACCTTTCTATCCGTATCTGTTTCGTACAATTACTCATCAAAATAAAACGGAGGTATGGGGGGCACTTTTTAACATTCGAAAACACTTAAAAGAAAATGAACTATGGTTTTATCTGCCTGCTTCGTTGATTTATCACTTAAGAAAAACAATGATATTATTAGAAATTGCACGACCTAATGAAGTACAACTTCAATTGATCAATCAAAGCTATCGTCAATTCTGCGAGCGATACTTCATCGAAAGCAATAATATTCGTCAACTTACACACACAAGATATTGGGACGAACAAATCAGAATCGATATGCGATTATACTCAGATAACAAAGAATTAAAACGACTAAAATGGAAAATACGTAGGGATAACTTTAAACTATATACTCCTTTTATTATATTATCCATTTTATATGTGGTTATTGCCCTAAATTATATATTGTATTATCTGTTAAAATAGATAAAAAATAATAAACAATCCAATAATTACATCCGCTATTTCTGCCCAAACACGTATAAACATTCTTTCGTTTGGTGAATAAGGAATTTTCCTTGAAAAAATCATTGTAAAGTCAATTCCCACAATGATTAATAATAGAATAGAAGAAATAATCAATGCACTATTCCGCCCGTACACATTAGGTGATAAATTTAACGTTCCTATCGTTATCATCAAACAACTAATAAAGGTTAATATATCTAGCCATATGGACTTAAATCCAGTAGAAAGGGTAAACACATCATAAATAAAAAGTGCCATACTCACGACAAATAAACAATAAATGTAAAAATCCATCTTGTTGCCTCCTCAAATAAAATAAACGTATCTCCGAAAAGATACGCTAAAACTACATATACAAGCATATATCATCTATGATATACTTTTGCTGTTGAATGTGAATTCAATATCCTAATTCTTTTTTGATTAAGTTTTCTTCAATCTATTGACTATACTTAATCAGGCAAAACTCAAAAATCAGAGTCTTTTCTCAAACCGATAACCCTTATCCATATTCCAGTTATCTACCCTTCAGATTCTGTTTTTTTGAGTTTTTTCACTTTCCATATTTAATCTCAAAAAACACTACTGTAGTCAATCATTTTCTAAACTTCTTTCAGAAATATCGTAAATACCAAAAACATAGCCATGTTTTTCAGCTTCTTTTTTTAATTGTTCAACTTCTCCTTTAGGGTCAGTGACTAACACTGGTTTTATCTCTTTTCCTTTTCCTACTTTTCCCAAGCAAAGAAAATTATTCTTTGGAAGTTGTAGACTTTCTTTCATTATATTTTTTGCACATTCTCCCATTGCCATTTTACCTTTCCTCTCTTTCCCATTTTTTTGATGTCTTAGCACTTATTCTTAATTTAAAAAGTCGGTACTTACTAGGATTTTCTAGTACTGAATAACTAAAAATCTTTTAATAAACTTATTTTGCAACAAAAAGCAATTTACTACAGGAACCTCTTACTTTAATTATTCCACTATATGTTAAACTATCTTTGAAGTGAGAATATAATTACAGAATAATTGTACAACGATAAACTATAAAAAGTGACATCGTGTTATTTGATATATGATTATCTAATCAAGTACTCTCATCTTCAGATTAAAATAAAGGAGGTGGATTATTATGCAGTTAGAGAAATTATTACCTACACTAGTAACCGCAGCACTTGCAATTGCTATTCCAACTTTAAAGTATTTATATACTTTAACTTTTTGTATCGATCCTGATTTAAAGAAAAAAGCAAAGGATACATTTTTTATTCCTACCTATACTGATATTACAAAAGTGATTTTCAAAAAAATTACGGAAGAAAATAAGTATAAAATCCGTAAGCATATTGATCATATGCACTCTATTTTAAATTCCAATAACACTAGATACTATGTTCCTGAAGTACTTGCTTTCCAACTAGATAAGCTACAGAGCCTATTCTATAGTTCAAATAATATAGATGAGCTGAATACAGTTTTTCAAAAATTTTGTGACATATATTTTGTCCAATTCAATATATTTAAAGATTCTGCGTTTATCTTAAAATACTCTATCGTTCCTAACCAAGAAAAACGAGTCAGGAAATTACAATGGCAAAGAACTATAATATTTATTATTATTTCATCTTTGTCAGTAATCATGGTAACGCTAATACTCTTTTCCATTCTGTTTGTGCTTATTTTGTTAGTACAACGGATAGAATTACTTCTATTTTTCAAAAAGTAAGTCGTGAAAAATACAACTGAATGACGGATAAACTAATAAAAAGCGGTAATCTAATCAACCAACCTCGTTTATAAGACGGGGAGAACATTTGGAATAAAGAAACCATTAGAATCACAACGTTTATCCATGTCATTACACATATTTTCATCCAACTTGTTTCAGGAGTAAGCCATGATACTTTACTTAAATCCACAAAAAACAAAGCAAAAAACGCTCCAAATTGAAAAATTAAATAGGGGATTGTTCTACTATTCGGTAATATTGCTATCTGAACAAAGTATTTTTCACCATCTTTTTCGGTTATATCAGAGAAAATCAAGCAAAAATATAGCCAAATAAAAGAAAGCAAAGTATACCAGTTAAAAATATCAAGTATTGAAATCATTTTTTCACTGACTCCTTTCTTAATTTAAAAAGTCGGTACTCACTAGATACGCTCTAGTAAGCACCGACTTATTTGTTTTACTTATTTTTGATTATTCGCTGCGTTTAGAAGCTTTCAAGAAAGCGAAAATAATTACAGACATAACAACCAATACAAAACCGATAATACTTAAAGCAAGAGTTGATTGACTTCCAGCTTTAGGTAAGATTTTCTTGAAGTAAACAGATTGATGTTTATTCGTATGTTCGGTATTGTGTGTTGCAACTTCCTCTAATTCGCCTTTTTCGTTTTCTGACTCTAAACGTTCTTCGAAACTTAGTGTCTTTCCTGCTAAAGCCGAACCAGAAACCGTAAATTCAAAGACAAATTTCATTGTAGCATTTGTTGCTTTGAATACTTTCTCTGCAGAAGTTCCTTTCAATGGTTTACCATCTACATAGCCTTGTACCTTGACTTTGTAGATTTGTCCAACAACAAGACCATCAATTTCAGAGTATTCTTTTACTACTTGTTTGCCTTTGCCTTTTAGTGTTTTCGCACCATTAGCGCCAGTCGCTAAAGTAGTAATAGTTGGATTGCCAAAGGTTACACTTTGATCCTTGTCGTCTTTATCTTCGTGGGTTGCTTGTTCTTCTGTTGGTTTTTCTGAATCGTACAGATATTCAAAGAACACCACACGTTTACCTTTTAACTGACGACCATCTACTTTAATAGTGACTTTATATTCGCCGTCTGCTTTTTCAGGAGTAAAGAATTCTTCATGTGAAGTAATCACTTCTTTAGGATTTGTTGCATTCACTAATTTTGTGGCTAAACGATACTCACGATTTGGCACTAAACCTTCATACTTAACCACATCAACCAGTGTGTTTTCAGCAAATGGTTGAATTTCTTTTTCGCCATTGATACCAGTCGCTTGTGTTGCAATAGTTGGATTGGTAAAGGTTACGGATTGTCCTTCATCTTCATCGTCCTCATGCTTACCAATTAAATCTTCTGGTTTCTCAGCGTCATAAAGATATTCAAGGAACACGACCTTTTTCCCTCTTAATTTCGTACCATCAACTTTAAGCGTCACTTTGTATTCGCCATCTGCTTTTTCAGGAGTAAATTCTTCTGTTTGCTCAGCTAATACATTATCTGCTTTCCCAAATTCAACAAGTTTTGTGACTAATCGATATTTACGACCAGCTACCACATTATGATAAGAAACCGTATCGACTAACACATTTTCTTTAAATGGGTTCATGATTTTCGCTTCATTTTCAAATGTTGCTTGTGTTTCTAGTACAGGATTTGTAAATTCTACCGTCTGACCTTCATCATTAGCGTCCTCATGTTTCGCTTGCAATTCTTCAGGTTTCGCATTGTCATAGACATACTCTAAAAATGTGACTTTCTTGCCACGTAACTTCGTGCCATCTACTTTCACTTCAATACGTTCTTCTCCAGTTGCCTTTTTAGGCGTGAAGAACGTTTCAACCGTCTTAATCACATTTTCAGCATTGCCAAATTCAACGATTTTTGTTACGACACGATAACGACGATTTGGTGTCAAATCACGATAACTTACAGTATCCACTAGTACGTTTTCTTTAAATGGGTTCATTTCCTTCAAACCATTCTCAAAAGTGGCTTTTGTTCCAATTGATGGATTAGTAAAGCGGACTGATTGTCCTTCATCTTTTGAATTATCATGTTTGGTTTGTTCTTCAGATGGCTTTTCATTGTCGTACAGGTACTCTAAGAATACAAC
>DWVH01000048.1 GCA_019120335.1 Candidatus Enterococcus stercoripullorum | reverse complement strand
AAATGTAATTATTTATTGGTTGATTTTATCAGCCTATATTTACACATTGTAAATATTATCAGATATCATTATTTTACCATAAAGTACGTAGAAAGTACGAGTATAAAATTGAAAAAATTTGACAAAAAAATAGCTTTATACCAAGGCATAGAGCGAAAATATTTCAATTCAACTGTAAAACTCCCGTTGTGAAAAGACTCTGTTTTTTACAGCTTGACAAGTGATTTTGAGAATGTTATCTTAGGAGTATAGGAAAGCGTGAAAGTATTTTTTAGTTTCTTTAATAATTTAGGAGACACCGTAAATCTTTCTTTGTATAATCCGCTTTCTTGAAAGAAAAGGTAATAATTTTTTTGCATCTGCTCAAATTAGTAGCATTTTTTGAATGATAGGTGTAAAATGTACATGTATTGGGTGAATGTCTCAATACTTAAATATGCTGTTTCAATTTTATATATACTATCCTTTCCCATAACACAAAAGCGAGGCTGCCCAAAAACAGCCTCGTTTTTGTATAAAGGATGTGAAGAAGCTTGGAAACCCTCGAAAAAATTCGTGTTTACCTCATCATTTTTGCTTCAATGGTAAAGTAACGCGAAAATTCACGCCCCTTGGGAGGATATCTAGCACTTCAATTTTCCCCTGATGTTCATGAATGATTTGCCAAGCGATAGTTAAGCCCAAACCATAGCCACCAGTTGCTTGATTACGAGAAGCATCTTCGCGGTAGAAACGTTCAAAAAGATGCGCTTTATGTTCCTCATTAATTGAAGGCCCTGTATTTTTTACTTCTAATTGCCAAAACGCACCATTACTTTTTGAAAGCACCGTGATAGCATCGCCAGTATCTGTATACTTCAAAGCATTATCTAACAAGATGACAACTAATTGATGCAGTCGCTTGTGATCAGCAATAATCATATCAGAAGTGAGATTCTCAAAGATAAAGGGTTTCTCTTCAATTTCTGCCATTTCGATAAAAGGTTCGACAATTGAATTAAGAAAAGTATCAATATGAAAAGCGGATTTTTCTAATATCAGTTGATTAGAGTCGCTTCTTGCAATGGTTAATAAGTCAGCAGTTAAACTATTTAGCCTTCTGGTCTCGTTTAAGGCTTGGGCAATCGTCTCTGATTCTTCCATAATAGTATGGTTCGGTTGTGTAAAGAGCTTCTGTAAACTATTTTGAATAATTGTCAATGGAGTTCGCAACTCGTGGGAGGCATTTTCGACAAATTCCTGTTGCTTGTGCCAAGACTTCAAAATAGGTTGCATATTGGCTTTGGCGAGATAAAAACTGACGACAATCGATAGTAACCAAAAAATAAGCATGCAAATGACTAAAATCATCTGAAAAGTCACCATGGAATCACTGACTTGGTTGGTATTGGCTAAAATTTGTACATAAGCCACTGCGGAATTTTCACTTTCATATTTATAGGTGATGGAATGAAAGGCAAGTTGTCCATTATTCAGGCTAAGTTCTTTCACTTTGCCTAGTCTTTTTTTATCGAGTGTTAATGCATTTAATTCATTCAAACGACCGCCGAGTAGAGATTTATTCAAGATTTCGCCTGATTTAGACCACAGAATCAACTGAGTATTAAAACGGTTGAAGCCTTTGAAATCCTTATCAGGTGGTTGTTTTTCTAGACTTTCTCCCTGACTATTGAATAAATCCTCTTGTTCAAAACGGGCAATTTCAAGCTGTACCAAAGTTGGTTGATTCATGACTTGTCTCAGCATTTTGTCGGTTTGTTGATAAGCAAGGCTATGCATTAATTGTAAAATAATCAAGCCTAAGAGTAGAAAAATCCCTCCAAAAGCAAGAATATTAAAGAAGAAAAGTCGCCGTTGTTGCTTGCTTGTAATCTCTTCTTTCATTCTCTCAATCCTTTCTTGAGGCTAATAGATAACCAACATTGCGTAGAGTTTGGATATTTTCTGCCATATCGGTCTGTTTTAGATGTTTGCGCAAATGACTCATATACACTTCGACCACTGTAATTGTTGTTTCCGAATCAAAGCCCCAAATGCGGTCAAAAATTTGCTCTTTGGTTAAAATCATTCCTTGGTTTTGAATCAAATAGACGAGCAGTTCAAATTCCTTGCCTTGAATAGGTAGGATAGTTTCATGTGCACGAACTTCTTTTTTGCTTAAATCACAAATGACACTTCCATATTGTAGGGTATTTTCCTCATGCAAGCCTAACGAACGTCTTAATAGGGCTTTGACTCTTAATAGTAGTTCTTCACGATAAAAGGGTTTGGTTAAATAATCATCAGCCCCTTTTTGAAATCCAGTAATTTTATCTTCTAGGCTATCTTTGGCAGTTAAGATTAAGACGGGTGTTTGAATATTCTCTTGACGTAATTGAGCAAGCACTTGATAACCACTCATTTTTGGTAGCATCAGATCAAGCAAAATCAAATCATATATCTTACTTTGTGCTTCATACAAGCCTTCTTCACCATCAAAACACAGCGTCACTTCCCCTAAATCAGCAATAATTTCTTTAATATTTTCAGCTAGAATTTTTTCATCTTCTATTAATAATAGTTTAATCATCGCATCCACCTACTTTCCTTATTATTGTAACTAAAGACTATCTGACTTTCCATAATTGAACCTTAAAATTTTTAAGCTAGCTTTAAGTTATTGGCGTTATATTGAAAAAAACGAAAGGAATGAAGCAAGATGAACTTTATCAAACGTGCCTATCAATATCTCTGGTCCAAAAAAGGCAAAAGTGGTTTAATGATTGCAATTCTATCCGTCATAATGATTTTTGTTTTAGCAGGTTTGAGTATCTATCAAGCAGCGAATCAAGCAATCATCAATGCCCAAAAAAGTACCGGAGCCACTGTAACACTAACTCAAAATCGTGAGGCTATGTTTCAAGCAAAGGAAAATGAAGAAGGTAGCGGACAAACCTCGAGTAGTTCTGAGCAAAGTCAGCGGAAAACTTTTAACCGTACGCCAATCAATTTAAGTGATGCGAAAAAAATCGCGGCATTATCAGGGGTGAAATCTTATCTATACACAGCGACCACTTCAGTAGATGCAGCAAGCGGTATAGAAGCGATTGAAAGTAGTACTGCAACAAGCAGTACTAGTGAAACAACAAGCCATTCTAACGAGGATACGAGCGAAAGTAAAGACAATGAGGTAACTTCTGGTGCAAGTCAAAGTAAACAAGGAAATGGAAAGATGCCGCCAGGAGAAGCCATGTCGCAAGGAGATTTTCGCGTCCAAGGTGTCTCAGATAGCAGCTTATTAGCTACTTTTGCCCAAGGAGAAGCCAAAATAATCAAAGGAAGTGCAATTACTAGTGCCGATGAAGGAAGTAACGCTGTATTAATTGAAAAAAATTTGGCTGAGGAAAATGATTTATCTGTCGGGGATACCTTCAAAGTGACAACCAGTGATGATAAGGAAGTCGAATTACAGGTGAAAGGTATCTATGAAACCACTGATGCTGGTGATGAGTTGGGGATGCAGTTTAACTTTTTAAATCCGGCGAATACCTTAATTACTTCTTATACGATGGTAGCAATCTTAAAAGGCGAAGATAGTGAAACGATTGATGAGGCGACATTTACCTTAGAAGATCCTGCTAAAATGGATAGTTTCATTAAACAAGCCGAAAAATTAATTGATACCGATACTTTTAGTCTTCAAAGCAATGATCAAATGTATCAACAAATGCTTCAACCACTGAATAATGTCAAAGGATTTGCCAAAAATATTATTATCCTTGTCGGTGTTGCAGGTGTAGTGATACTAACTTTGATTGTGATGTTAAGTTTGAAAGATCGTCGCTATGAGATGGGCGTATTGTTATCATTGGGTGAATCACGCATCAAGTTAATCGGCCAGTTCTTCATCGAAATCATCATTTGTTTAGTATTTGCTTTAGGCATTGCAGGTGTAACAGGCAATCTTGTAGGAAATGCACTAGGCAACCAACTGATTAGCCAACAAACCACAAGCACCCAAAACCAACAGACCAATAATCAACTAGGTGGGGCACCAGGTAAAGTGCAAAATGACCAAACACCGCCTAGTCGACCAGGAGGCAATCGTCAAAATCCATTTGCTGCATCACAAGAAGTGAAAAATTTGAAAATTAACGTACAACCAAAACAATTCATGCTTTTAACGGCTATAGCAATAGGGATTGTTTTAATCGCAATTTGTTTTGCATCCATTGGTATTTTTAGATTAAATCCCAAATCAATTCTAATATCGTAAAATGAGGTGAAAATATGGTTTTACAAGTTGAAAATTTAGGTTACTGGTATACAAATGAACGTCCATTGTTTCAGCAAGTCAATTTGACCTTTGAACCACGCAAGATGTATGCCATTTTAGGAACAAGTGGTAGCGGCAAAACCACCTTTTTATCCCTTTTAGCTGGTTTAGATCAACCCAAAGAAGGGCAAATCACTTATCAAGGGGAGTCGTTAAAACAAATTGGTCTTCAAAACTATCGGAAAAATCGTGTTTCTATCGTCTTTCAAGCCTATAATCTGTTACCTTATCTGAGTGCGGTAGAAAATGTATTAACAGCGATGGCAATCAGTCAGACCAAAAAAGACAATCCTAAAGAATATGCTTATCAACAGTTAGAAAAAGTTGGCCTTACTCGTGAGTTGGCTGATAAACGAGTGAGTCATCTATCGGGTGGACAACAGCAAAGAGTCGCCATTGTTCGAGCGGTTTGTTGTGGACATGATTTGATTGTGGCCGATGAACCAACAGGAAATTTAGATGAACAAACCTCTCAAGAAATCATCACCCTTTTTCAGCAGCTTGCCCATGAACAGGAAAAATGCATCATCATTGTCACGCACGAAAAAGAAGTGGCTAATGCGAGTGATGAAGTCTATGTGTTGAAAAATCAGCAGTTAACAAAGCAAGCAGTTTCCTTATAGCAAAAGATTACAGTTAGGTGACATTTTGACATCTAACTGTAATTCAATTTTTGAGCAAAGGTTAAGAATTTTTTAAGATAGTTGCGTTATAATCGAACTAGAAAAAATAGAAGGTAGGTAGCATGACAAATTATAAAAAATATTTATGGTTATATCCAATGTTGGTTTTATTTGTCGGACTGATTGGTGGGGCCAAAACCGTAGAAGTCAATCCTGATTCCACCACTTATCATGTATTGGCAGCGCAAGTCAATTATCAAATTGCCACCCCTTTGATCATGGTTCCAGGCACATACGGTACTCAAAATCGCTTTGATGAAATGTTGGCAACCTTGAAGACGACGACTCCGGATTTAAGTGTCGAAAAAATTACCGTACATACAGATGGTACCTTGAAAGTGACGGGCAAAATCAAAAAGAGTAGTCAGCATCCAGTTTTTGTAATTGCCTTTGAAGAAGCAGAAGATGGCATTGAAGCAATTAGCCAACAAGCGCAATGGTTTCAGCAAGCATTACATAGTATTCTTGATTTTTATGACTTTGAGACCTACAACTTTGTCGGTCATTCGAATGGTGGTTTGGTTTTTACTGAATATCTAGAAAATTTGCAAACAACGGATGAGCCTCCGGTAGCAACAATGATTACCTTAGGAACGCCATATAATGATGTAGTAGAAGAGGAAAATCAAAACTATCAAAGTGCCAATGTGACAGAGTGGTTAAATCATTATTTGGTATCCAGTATTCGCCAAACCAATTTTGAAATGATTAATATTGCCGGTAGTCTAAATAATCAAGCAACGGATGGCACAGTCCCTTTAGCTAGTGTCCAAATGGGGGCGCAAATCTTCCAAAACAAGACCGAATATCAAGAAAAGATAGTGTCTGCCTCGCATAGCAATTTGACTGAAAATGAAGAGGTACTTGAGTTATTGTCAAAAGTAATAAGTGATAATAGTCAAAATCTATCAGCGTAAAATTAGACGGACTGTTTACACACCTAGGATTAATCGGTACAATAAAAAAATAAAAGGAGGATTTTTTTATGCAAGTACCCTATATAGTTGATCACGTGGGCAGCTTTTTACGTCCTGCACGTATTAAACAAGCTCGTCACGATTTACAACAAGGTCAGATTACCAAAGATGAATTACGTCAAATAGAAGATGAAGAAATCTTGAAGTTGGTTGAAGAACAAAAACAAGTCGGCATTTTCGGCATTACAGATGGTGAGTTTCGTCGTGGTTGGTGGCATATCGACTTTTTAGAAAATTTATTAGGGATTGAAGGTTATGTCCCTGAAGCTGGTTATAATCAGAATTTTAAAGGCGCTGCAGTACCATCTTATAATATACGTGTGGTTGATAAGATTGCCTTTAATCCAAATCATCCATTTTTAGCCGATTTTACTTTTTTGAAAGAAGCGGTCGGTAATGATGGTGTGCACCAAGCTAAAGCGACGATTCCAAGTCCAACAATGGTGTTACGTCAAGAAGTGCTAGCAAATGATGGTAGTTCAAAATTAGTTCAAATTTATCCAAATATTGAGGATTTTTATGCAGATTTAGCTAAGACTTATGCGGATGCGATTCAAGCCTTTTATGATTTAGGTTGTCGCTATTTGCAGTTTGATGATACCAACTGGGCCTTTTTAGCCGATGAAAGCAAACGTGAGTCATTAGTTGAAAAAGGCATCAATCCTGAAGAAGTCGCCCAAATTTGTACGAACATTATCAATCAAGCATTAGCCAATAAGCCGTCTGATATGGTGGTGACTACACATATTTGTCGTGGCAATCATGCGTCTTCTTGGATTTTTTCAGGTGGCTATGAAGTGATTGCAAAAGAATTATTTGCGACGAACTATGATGGCTTCTTCCTAGAGTATGACAGTGATCGTGCGGGAGATTTCAAACCATTACGTTACTGGCATAATCCAAAGAGCAAAGTTGTTTTAGGATTAGTAACATCTAAATTCCCAGAGTTAGAAGATAAAGAATTGGTTAAAGAAAGAATTAAAGAAGCAACAGAATATGTGCCGCTTGAAAATCTAGCTATCTCTCCGCAATGTGGTTTTGCCTCTACAGAAGAAGGCAATAAATTAACACCTGAGCAACAATGGGCGAAAATGCGTCTATTACAAGAGATTGCAAAAGAAGTTTGGTAAATAAAAAATGCAAGACGAATGTGACTGCTAGTTTGCAATCATATTCGTCTTTTTAGCGTCTTTGTTTATTTTTAGCGACATACATGAAATACTGATAGCCAATCATAATGGTTTCTTTTAGGGCGGTTTTACCAGGAAGGTGGCCGCAGTTAGGAACAAGGGCAAATTGTAAATTAGGATTATAAGTTTGCTCATAGGTTTCTCTGGTCATTTGTGTGGGTGTTAATAAGTCATCTTGCCCCTGAATCATAATATAAGGGACCTCGATATTTTGTAAATCGTTGGTTAAATCAACTTGCATCATTTCTTTATCCAACGATTGATTTTTACGAGTGCCATTTAGTAAAACCGCAATTAAATCTTTCAAACGATAATCAGGGCTTGAGAGCATAATCGCAATAATCGAAAAGAGTGGATATTTTTCAGCTCTTTTTGGTTGATAGCCATTGGTATATCGTTTAATCCAATATTCAATTCTACGCAAATCATAGACGGAATGTTTCTTTTTATGTTTGATTTTTGCAAGAATTTTTTGTCGAAATTTAGGCATTTTGGCATGTTCTAAAGCATAATAGACGAATTCATTAAAGCCTAAATCGCGCACAATTTGTCCTAAAGCCATCACCCCATTGATTAGATGTGGCACACGTTTGGTCACTAAAGTAGATAAAATCGTTCCCCAAGAATAACCAAAAAGATACAAATCATTTTTAGGAAACATTTGCTTTAATTGTTTGATTAAATCTTCCGTCATCTTAACGAAGTGATTAATGGTAAAGTCTTCTGAAATTTGTCGGTCATTCACGCCACAGCCTAACTGATCCCAATACACCATCAAAAATTTTTCGGTCAATTCAGGAAACATCCCGCGACAACCTGCCGAAAATGGTGCTGGACTACCTGGACCACCATGTAAAAAGATGAGGATAGGATTATTGCGAAAACGTCCTTCGATTAGGATTTTTTGCTTGAAACCATCTAATCGCATCGTCATTAATTCAGAAATTTCATTTTGTTGAATGTTTTTAAAACGTTCCCAAATCATTGTAGTGCCACCTTTACTTTTGTTCACTTTGATTATATCACGTCAAAAGGAAAAAACATTAAAAAATTCTCATTATTTTGGTTGAACAGATTGCTTGGATTTGTTAGAATAAATGCAATTATAAAAGCATATTACTTTGTGAAATTTTGTTAATTTAGTACAATAAGTAAGCAAAGTTCAAAGAATAAAAGGGAGCGATAAAATGAGTTTTGAAGCGGTCAGCAAGCAAGTGAATCTTGAACTGATTAAATCCATTGCTTGTTTATCTGAAGAAGAGCAAGCATTTAAAGACAAAAGAGACCGAGAATTAAGAGATGTGATTACGGGGAAAGATCAACGTTTTCTGCTAGTCATTGGTCCGTGTTCAGCAGATAATGAAGAGGCTGTATTAGAATATGCCAAAAAATTAGCAGCTATCCAAGAAAAAGTCAAAGATAAAATGTTCATCGTCCAACGTGTGTATACTGGTAAACCACGTACCAATGGAGATGGTTATAAAGGAATGTTACACCAACAAGATCCAAATGGCGAAACGAATCTGATTCGTGGGATGGTAGCTGTGCGTAAATTACATAAGCGTGTGATTGTGGAAGCAGGTTTAACGACTGCCGATGAGATGCTTTATCCAGAAAACTTAGTCTTTGTCGATGATTTAGTTAGCTATCATGCGGTTGGCGCGCGCAGTGTAGAAGACCAACAACACCGTTTTGTCGCAAGTGGGATTGATGCCCCAACTGGACTAAAAAATCCAACCAGTGGTAATATGAAAGTCTTATTTAACTCCTTGCATGCTGCTCAAAGAAGTCAAGAATTTATCTTTAGTGGTAGTGAAGTGAAAACATCTGGTAATGAACTAGCACATGTGATTTTACGTGGGGCTTTAAGTGAACAAGGCCAAGTTGTTCCGAACTATCATTACGAAGACTTATTAAAAGCCGTGAAAGCTTATAAAGCAGATGATTACCAAAATCCATTTATTATTGTGGATACCAACCATGATAACTCTGGTAAGCAATATCTAGAACAAATTCGCATTGTCAAAGAAGTGTTAATCAATCGTGCTTGGAATGATGATATCAAGCAAATGGTTCGGGGCTTTATGATTGAAAGTTACCTAGAAGATGGTCGTCAAGATATTTCTGAAGGCACTTATGGTAAATCAATTACAGACCCATGTTTAGGTTGGGATAAGACGGAAGAATTGATTCGCTACATTTACGAAAATATTTAAGCTCAAAAAACACCTACAGTCGAGATTTACAAGGACTGTAGGTGTTTTTTAAAAGGTTGTAAATCGACTTGGTCAGCTACGAGCGGATAAGATTGTCCGCCACGTCGGGAAAGTCCGAGAAGTAAAGACTTTCCCAGACGTGGTGGCTTATACGCCGAAGTAGCTAGTCGATTTACACCGTCTATCAAGGTTGTGAGGCAGCTCGCTTAGGCATGAAGAAATTAGTGTGTTTACCTACCGCTGAGAAAATCGGATGAAAGGAGATTTTCTCAAGCGGTAGGGCGAATTTCACAATGTCTAGCTGCCGAACACCGTCAAATAAGGTCGTGAAGCAGCGGGCAGATTATTTTTCGTCAATAATCTCAAAACCGTAATCACGAATATGTTGTTTTAATAACTCTAAGTAATGATTCGCTGTACGTGATAATTGGACTTGGCGATGACGTAGATAACCTAAAGTCATGGAATCATTCACATCTAGCGGAATCGCAATAATTTTATCATCATTTAGCGCACTACTGATAATCCCCGAACTAATTGTATAGCCATTTAAACCAACCATTAAGTTAAAAATCGTTGCCCGGTCACTGACTTTAATACTCTTATGATGCGAAGTCGTACTCAATATTTCTTCGGCAAAATAAAATGAATTATTCTCCCCTTGTTCATATGACAAATAAGGATAGTCTTCCAAATCTTCTAAAGTAATGATTTTTTTCTCAGCCAATGGATTGTAGCGACTCACAAAAACGTGCGGGGTTGCGACAAAAAGCGGAGTAAAAATCAAGTCGTTTTCCTTGAATAATTTAAGCAAGACTTTGCGATTAAAATCATTTAAATACAAAATTCCAAGCTCACTTTTGAATTTTGCTAAATCATCTAAAATATTCTGCGTTTCCGTTTCACGTAGGGTAAATTGATATTCTTTGCTATCCACTGATTTTAACAATTCAACAAACGCATGGACCACAAACGCATAATGCTGCGCGGAAACAGAAAAAGTTTGCTTACGGCTAGTATTTTTATGATAACGTGTTTCTAAAAGTTGCACTTGATCTAAAATTTGTCGTGCATAAATCATAAATTCACGCCCATCTTCGGTTAAACTAACTCCTAGTTTGCTGCGAATTAATAATTGAATACCAACTTCCTCTTCTAATTCTTTGATGGCATTGGAAAGACTCGGTTGCGTTAAAAAAAGTTGTTTAGCTGCTTCATTAATCGAGCCAGTTTCCACGATTTTATCCAAATATGCTAGTTGCTGGATGCGCATGACGATTCACCTTCTAGTAATTTTACTTTATCGATTAATTTTTGATAAATATGTTTCATAAACCAAACTTCGCTAACGGATTGATTGATTTTGTCTACCTCTAACCAAGCGATTTGACTATTTTCACTCGGCTGAATACGAATGGGTAAATCAGGATTCGCGATACAAAGAAAGGTCAGATTTAAATGTAGATGACTAGAAACATATTCTCCATTTTTGACATGACCATCTACCGTTAACACTTCCAACGAAAATAGTTGATCTTCTATAAGCTGAAATTCACTTAAGCCACTTTCTTCTTGAATTTCTTTTCTGATGACGGCCACAATATCTGCATTGCCATCAAGATGTCCCCCTAACCAAGCAAAAGATTGATAGATACGATGAAAAGCCATCAACACTTTTTTAAAATCAGGGCTAACAATCCAAGCCGATACGGTCAGATGAGCCACAAGATTTTTTCTTGTTAGGATATTGTCTGTTGATAGCTGCTGTAAAATCAAGTTTTTATCTTTTTCCTCTTGCTCGTTATAAGGGGTGTAATTTTGAACAAATTGATAAATATCTTTCATGGTTGTACTTCCTTTACAATGTCTTTATTGTACCAATCTTTGCTGAAAATTCAACTAAAAAGGTTTATTTTATTAAATATTTATTTTGATGGCTTAAATTATTACATATTTGAATGATAGACACATTTTATGCTTTGAAATGCTAATATATAAATGTTTTGTAAATTAACAATAAGATGATTCGTTTATGTATTAAGTAAAAAAATAATTCATAAAATAATGATATGAGTTATTTTTAATCTGTTTTAGCAAAATAATTGCTGTGGTACATTTTTTCTGTTAATGATGGTTGTAGCGAATCACACGTTTTCTTCATGGTTATTTGTTATTTCCATTATAGTATATTTTAATGATATAGTTTATAACTATAAATAATAATAATTTATAAAAGTTATCCAATATATTGAGTATATGCTATGATTGCTTACAAGAAATAAATAGGGAGTGTTGGGTATGAGTACAACAATTATTGGTTTTCCACGTATTGGAGAAAATAGAGAATTAAAATTTCAAACAGAAAAATACTTTAGGAACGAAATCACAGAATCACAAATTTTATCTTTTTCAAAAGAATTACGTAAAAAACATTGGCGTGTTTTACAAGAAGCGCAGATTGAGGCTATTCCAAGTAATGATTTTTCGTTATATGATCAAACCTTGGATACCGCCTTTTTACTAAATATCATTCCCGCAGAAGTAGCGAATTTAGATTTAACACCGTTAGAAAAATATTTTGCTCTTGCTCGTGGTTATCAAGGGGAAAAAGGGGATGTCAAAGCGCGACCAATGAAAAAATGGTTTAACACCAATTATCACTATTTAGTGCCAAAGTTTGAAAAAAATACGCAAATTAAAGTGACAGGCACTAAAATTTTTGATGAATATCAAGAAGCTCGTGAATTAGGCATTCAAACGCGTCCCGTCTTAATTGGTCCTTTTACTTTGTTACAATTGGCAGAGTATGCTGATAATACGAGTGCGAAAGATTTTGTTGAGACTCTCGTTGATGGCTATCAAGATATTTTACGTAAACTCGAAGCATTAGGGGCAGAATGGATTCAATTAGATGAACCTTCTTTGGTAAAAGATTTAAATGCAGAAAAAAAACAATTATTCTGTAACATTTATCAACGTCTGACTGAAAATAAAGCCCTTAAAATACTTGTCCAAACTTACTTTGGCGATGTACGCGATGTTTATCAAGAATTAATTGCATTAGATATAGATGGCATTGGTTTGGATTTTGTAGAAGGACGTCAAAATTTATCTTTAGTACAACAAGGATTTCCATCAGATAAGACACTTTTTGCTGGTGTAGTGAATGGCAAAAATATTTGGCGCAATGATTATCAAAAAACGTTGGACATTATTAAACAAATTCCTGCCCAAAATATCATTTTGAATACGAGTTGCTCTTTATTACATGTGCCATATAGCGTGAAAAATGAAGCTTTTGCGGAAAATATTAAAGCCCACTTTGCCTTTGCTTTGGAAAAATTAGCAGAATTAACCGATTTGGCGCAGTTAGTAAAAAATGAAAATCCGCAAGTTTTAGCATCAAATCAAGCATTATTCACGAATGAGCGAGTGGCGCGAGATGAAAAGGTGCATCAAAAATTAGCCCAATTGACCGAAGCTGACTTTACGCGTCCAGATACTTTTGAAGTACGTGAACAAATACAAAAAGAGAAATTCCAATTGCCATTGTTACCGACAACTACTATAGGCTCTTTCCCACAAACCAAGGAAGTGAAGCAGACACGTGCCAAATATAATCGTAACGAGATTTCTAAAGCACAATATGATGATTATTTAGCTACACGCACCAAAGAATGGTTAAAATGGCAAGAAGAAATTGGTTTAGATATCTTGGTGCACGGGGAATTTGAACGCAATGATATGGTGGAATACTTTGGCCAAAACTTAAATGGCTATCTATTTTCGACGAATGGATGGGTGCAATCTTATGGTACTAGAGGAGTGAAGCCGCCAATTATTTGGGGAGATGTTTCTAGAGCAAAACCAATTACTGTCTATTGGTCTAAATTTGCTCAAGAACAAACCACTAAATATGTCAAAGGGATGCTAACCGGGCCAGTAACTATCTTAAATTGGTCATTCCCACGAGAAGACATCAGCTTGAGAGAATCAACCTTGCAATTAGCCTTAGCCATTCAGGAAGAAGTATTGGATTTAGAGGCAAATGGTATCGAGATTATTCAGATTGATGAAGCGGCTTTACGCGAAAAATTACCGCTACGTCAAAGCGATTGGAATACGCAATATCTAGATTGGGCGATTCCAGCTTTTCGTTTGGTTCATAGTAAGGTCAAGCCAACAACCCAAATCCATACGCATATGTGCTATAGCGAATTTACAGATATTATTCCAGCTATTGAACAGATGGATGCGGATGTGATTAGCTTTGAAGCTTCTCGTTCGAACTTAACGATTTTAGATGAGTTACAAGCACAACGATTTAAAACCCAAGTCGGACCGGGTGTGTATGATATTCACTCCCCAAGAATTCCATCAGTTGAAGAAATTGAACAGACAATCAAGCAAATTTTAGCAAAAGTTCCAATTGAAAAAGTGTGGATCAATCCAGATTGCGGACTGAAAACAAGGGGAGAAAAAGAAACTAAAGCAAGTTTGGTTCATTTAGTTCAAGCTGCGAAAAATTGTAGAGGAAGTGAGTAGTATGGGTAAACCAAGTCTATCCTTTGAAATCTTCCCACCAAATTCAATGGTAGGAGAGGAGCGATTAATTCAAACGTTAAGTCAATTAAAGGGGCTTTCTCCAGATTTTATTAGTGTGACTTGTAGCAATCAGCAAGCGAATTTCATTGATACAACCCTGAATGTGGCAGATTATGTCCAAAATCAGTTGAAAATTCCAGCGATTGCACACTTACCAGCACTATATTTGACTACTGCAGAAGTTGACTATATTTTACAGGCCTTACATCAACGCGATATCTCACAAATTTTAGCCTTACGTGGTGATATTATTGAAAATAAAGTACAACCGAATAACTTTCATTATGCCAGTGAGTTGATTGACTATATTAAAGGTAAAGATAGTAGTTTTAAAATCAGTGGTGCTTGCTATCCAGAAATGCATCCTGATTCCAATAATCGCGTGGAGGATATTTTGAATTTAAAAAGAAAAGTTGAAAGTGGGTGCCAACAGCTAATCACTCAGTTATTTTTTGATAATGATACTTTTTATCGTTTTCAAGAATCCTGTGCGTTATCAGGTATTGATGTGCCAATTTTAGCGGGAATTATGCCGATTATTAATCGTAAACAGGCTATTCGCTTAATTCAGACTTGTCAAACCAAAGTCCCACGCAAATTCATGGCGATTCTAGAAAAATACGAATATCAGCCAGAGTCTCTCAAAGAAGCTGGAATCGCTTATTCCATCGATCAAATTATTGATTTAGTGACCCAAGATGCAGATGGCATTCACCTTTATACAATGAATCAAGCAGATACTGCGCGCTATATTTATCAAGCAACAACGGCCATCTTTCAAAATTTATCACATGTAGGTTAAAAAAATCCTCCCAAGCGATTATTCGTTTGTGGAGGATTTTTGGGTGTCATGAGTTAATAAATTGACATCATCTTTAGCCAAGTGATAGTAAATGATTTCAGGGACCAAACGGAAACGACTGGATAAATAAGAACGTCTTGCTCGATTGCAAATAGAGAGAAGCGTCTTTTCAGTAACTGCATATAGTCCGTGTGTAAAATATTCAGCACCTTTGATTTTCTTCTTAAAGCGACGGAAATATTTGCGAGGCTCATGGGCATGCCCAGCTAAAATCAAGTCGTAATTACGAATATCAGAAACATGTCGAATCATATCAGGCTCATGTAAGAGTAATAGATGCCAGCGAGAATAGGTTTTTTCATATTGATATTTTGGCTTACCTCTCAAAGGATCATCAATACCTGTAACAGTAATCGAAAAATTTTCCATTGAACCGAATATTTCTTCATTCTTTAATACCGTAAAGCCAGATTCTTCTAAGGCATTTTTAACAAAGTATTGCCCATTATTGAGATAATCATGATTGCCTAAAATTGCGATTTTACCCATAGGTGCTGTAAATCGTTTCATTTTGCGGATTAAGTTAGGACTCATTTTTGGGGACCATTTGCCATAATTTTCAATCAAATCTCCAGTAAAGATAATAATTTCTGGACGATTACGCTGAGTGGAACGGATGAGTCGGTTGATTTTTTTAGGACTGAAAAATCGTGAAAAATGCGTATCACTAAAGTGGGCAATCGTGACAATACTTTTTAATTCATATAAATCATAAGCACGCGAAATATCAATAACCTCATTCGAATTTTTATGGATGAAATAATGTTTTTCACGAATCATATAAGGTAAGATAAAAATGACATAAATATAGATTGCTAAAATTAAACAAGTTATTGCAACAAGCAAGTACATCATTTTCACCCCTTCAAACAAGTATCTACCTAATAGAATAGTAGAAATAGCATAAAAAAGCAATTGACTATGTAAAAATTTTGTCAGAGTTTTGTTCAATTCAAAGATGTGCTATAATGAAGCCGTTGAAAATCAATGAAAGGAACAGGATAAATGAAGATATTTGATACGCATACTCATCTTAATGCGGAACAGTTTAAAGACGATATTCCAGAAACAATTGCGCGTGCTCATGAGCTAGGTATAAGTGAGATGGCCGTGGTGGGATTTGATACGCCAACGATTACCAAGTCTTTAGAATTAAGCCAAGCCTATCCTGAAATTTATAGCATTATTGGTTGGCATCCGACTGAAGCGGGCAGTTATTCACCAACGATTGAAGAAAACTTACAAGAATTATTAACCCGCGATAAAGTCATTGCCTTAGGAGAAATTGGCCTTGATTATTATTGGATGGAAGACCCTAAAGATGTCCAAGAAAAAGTGTTTCGCCGTCAAATCGCGATTGCTAGAGAGCATCATTTGCCAATCAGTGTGCATACAAGAGAAGCCTTGGAAGACACCTACCGTATTTTAAAAGATGAAAAGATTCATCAAGTGGGCGGGATTATGCATAGCTTTAGCGGCGATGAGTATTGGGCTGAAAAGTTCTTAGATTTGGGCATGGAGTTATCCTTTAGTGGTGTTGTTACATTTAAAAAGGCTACCGATGTTCAAGCTGCAGCCAAAATTGTGCCATTAAATCGCTTCTTAGTAGAAACGGATGCCCCTTATCTTGCACCAGTGCCTTATCGAGGTAAACGTAATGAGCCTGGCTATACCCGTTATGTAGTAGAAAAAATCGCGGAATTAAAAGAATTACCAGCCGGACAAATTGCTAAAGCGAGTCGTCAAAATGCTTATCGCTTATTTAACCTAGGTGAAGTGAATGACTGATAAAATCAAGATTCGAGAAGTCGTCGTAGTAGAAGGTAAGGATGATACGAGAAGACTGCGCGAATTTTTTGATGTCGATACCATTGAAACCATTGGCTCGGCTATTGATGAAAAGATACTTGAGCAAATCAAAAAAGCCCAAGCATTACGTGGGGTGATTGTCCTAACCGATCCTGATTTTTCAGGGGAACAAATTAGAAAGAAAATCATGCAAGCTGTGCCGGAGTGTAAACATGCTTTTATTACCAAAGCTCAAGGAAAAAGCCGTCATGCTCACGAAAGTCTAGGAGTAGAACACGCGGATAAAGCTAGTCTATTAGTTGCCCTCCAACAGGTCATGACTCCTCAAAGCAGTAATCGAACCTATATTAATAGAGAGGCATTACTTGAGCTAGGATTGTTGGGTGGCGAGCGAGCCAAATTTTTGCGACAACAAATTGGTGAACGTCTAAGTATCGGATACACCAATGGTAAGCAGTTAGCCAAACGCTTAGCCATGTTTGCTATAGATGAACAAACTTTAAGAGAAACGATAAAGAAAGTCGAGGAAGAGTGTGAAAAATAGAGAAATTGCCAATCCTAGCCATACAAGAGAAATTTTGGAACGTCATGGCTTTACTTTTAAGAAAAGCTTGGGCCAAAATTTTTTAACCGAACCTAATATCTTACGGAAAATCGTCCAGACCGCCCAAATTGATGATCAAGTAAATGTCATCGAGGTAGGTCCGGGCATCGGTGCCTTAACAGAGTATCTAGCTCAAAATGCTCATCAAGTCCTAGCATTTGAAATTGATGACCGCTTAATTCCTGTTTTAGCAGATACTTTATCTGAATATGAGAATGTGCAAGTAGTTCATCAAGATGTTTTAAAGGCCGATTTGGTGCAAGTGACGCAAGATATCTTTACCGGAAAGTTGCCAATTAAAGTTGTTGCCAATCTCCCTTACTATATCACCACACCAATTATGATGCATTTTCTAGAATCGGCATTAAAAGTTGATGAAATGGTTGTAATGATGCAAAAAGAAGTGGCTGATCGTATAAGTGCTCAACCAGGAAGTAAAGCATATGGTTCATTAAGTATTGCTGTCCAGTATTATATGCAGGCCAAACTTGCTTTTATCGTGCCAAAAACGGTATTTGTCCCACAGCCAAATGTTGATTCAGCGATTTTGAAACTAACTCGCCGCAGTCAACCCGCTGTTGAAGTTATCGATGAAAAAGCCTTCTTTAGATTAACGAAAGCTGCGTTCCAACTTCGCCGCAAAACACTGTGGAACAATCTTTTACATTCTTATGGCAAAGATGAAGCAACAAAAAAATGGTTAGCACAAGCCTTAGATCAAGCGAATATTGATTCTAAACGTAGAGGCGAAACATTGACATTACAGGAGTTTGCTGATTTAAGCAACACGATGGAAAAATTGAAATAGATCAAGGAGCACTTTTTTGCGAGTGATTATTAGTTATCATCACAAAAAAGTGTTTTTTCTCAAAAAAAATTCTGTCATCCTATGCTGTTGATAGTCATTGTAAAAAAGATATAAAATAGCATTCAGTCTATATTTTATAACTTTGTTGCCATTTTATGATTTTTATAATTTGTATATTTTGCTATTATTTCAGTTTTTTAAATATAAAATGTTTGTTAAAAATAAAAATGTAGTATAATATGATTGTAGATAATCTACAAGTGTGGAGGAATTTTTAGATAAAAATGTAAACAATGATAAACGAATATTTTGTGAGCCCCTTCCCATTCCCCAATGACTCCGGATGTTCGTTTTTCATTTCCTCCATTTACTTTTGGGCACGGTAAGAGGTGTCTTATTTTTTTGTTCTTAATTACTGTCTTGACATTGAAGTGCAACTGGATTATAGTTAGAACAAGTTATTATTGTCATGACAAAATAGTTGGTCAATAGATGTATTGAAGTATGAAAGAAAAAGGAAGTTTACTGAAAATGAAAATTCACTCGATTAAAAATTTAACGATTGCTGCTTTACTGACTGCTATAGGAATTTTGATTCCGATGGTTATGCCAAAAATTGTTATCGGACCGGCTTCTTACACTTTAGGAAGTCATGTGCCAGCGATGATTGCTATGTTTTTCTCACCCTTAATGGCGATTGGTGTCACTTTAGGAACGTCTTTAGGATTCTTTTTAACTTTACCACCGATTATTGGGTTACGCGCCCTTTCCCATATCCTTTTTGTAACAGTGGGGGCAGTTTATCTACAAAAAAATCCTCGAATCATTCAAAATATATGGAAATTACAAGGATTTAATTTTGTTTTAGCTGTTATCCATGCTAGTTTTGAAGTCATTGTGGTATTTGCATTTGCTTATTTTGGTAACCTTACAAACACGGCATTTGATCGCAATTATTTTATTTTCTTATTTGGCATGATTGGTTTAGGTGGACTTATTCATAGTATGATTGATTTTAATATCGCTTATATTGTCGCCAAAGCCATTCAAAATCAAGCGAAAATTCCTGTTTTTGCTTTAACAACGAAAAAAATGGATATTCACTAGTCAAAGGCGAACATTCAATCATTTTTTTAAAGAAACAACTTGAAATTTTAACAATATTTTCAGAAAGTGTGGTATGATGGGCGTAAGGTTGCGAGAAGAAGTCTGATCAAGTCGCTTTACAACCTTATATTGACGGTGTAAATCGACTAGCTACTTCGGCGTATAAGCCACCACGTCTGGAAAAGTCTTCACTTTTGGGACTTTCCCACCGTGTCGGACAAACTTATCCGCTCGTAGCTGATCAAGTCGCTTTACAACCTTATTTACGGTGTTCGGCAGCTAGACATTGTGAAATTCGCCCTTCCACTTGCAAAAATCTCCTTTCATCCGATTTTTGCAGGGGTAGGTAAACACGAATTTCTTCGAGGCTTTCCGAGCTGCCTTACAACCTTTATTACAGAGTAGGGGTTAGTGCGTTAAGTGCTTTGAGGATGGGATGTTGCCTCATTGACGAAGAATTTTATTCGCGGTTCTAATCTCGCATTCGCTGCAATTTTTGTAGCAACTCATTAAGGAGATGCACACATGAAAAACAACAAAATTTCAGTTCAATCGATGGCTTTATTAGCGCTATTAGTGGCAATCCAAATTGTCTTAAGTCGTCAATTTGCCATCGAAACGCAATTGGTCAAGTTCTCTTTTGCGTTTGTCGCTACATTTTTAATGGGACTATTTTTAGGTCCTTGGTGGGCTGGTATCGGCGGTATTTTATCGGATGTTATCGGCATGAGCTTACTAGCAAAAGCTCCATTTTTTATAGGCTTTACATTTAGTGCGTTTTTAGGTGGTGTCGTCTATGGCTTATACTTCTATAACAAAGAAGTCACGCTAAAACGCTGTATCGCTTGTGTTTTAACTAATGCGGTATTATTTACATTAATTTTAACGCCACTGTGGCTATCTATTATGTACAATATTCCGTTAAATAGTTGGGCGATTTGGTCTGTACGTTTAGTCAAATTGGTCATCACAATTCCATTGCATGTAGCTACCTTGTATATTGTAGGTAAAGCTTTACCAATGGCACAATTAAAACGAAAATTATCATAAAAAAGTAACCTAGCAAGAGATTCATCCCATCTTTTGCTAGGTTATTTGTATATTTTCATTTTTTTAGCGAGTTGTTCAGCGTAAAAACAGACAGTTTGTGGATTACGTTTTTTCAAGGCTTCTTGCTCACTAACAGGTAAAAAATAAAAATCAATAATTACCTGATCGAAATGGCCGGTGCGCATCGATTGGTAAATTTCTAATTCTAAACTCGTATGCAAAATATCATTCATTAATTCGGCAGTAACACTAGCATTTGCTGACTGGTTGGGAAAAGGAATAATTTCAGCCATTATCATCACTTCAATCTGATTCAACCAAAGATTTGAAGATATGTTGGTTTTCTTGCCAGTAGTTTTCTAATAAATGCGATTGACGAAGATGCTCAATAAATATATGGGCTAAATAAGTTGCAGCTTGGCGACGGAAGGAAATCATTTCTTTTTGTTTCTCTTTAGGAAGGGTATTTACTAGAAATAAAAAAGGATGATAGGTTTCATTACGGATGTCTTGATATAAAAGTAGTTCGGTACCTACCTGCAATAAATCTGCCATTTTTTCAGTAGGAACAAACGCGGATTGTTTAAAGGGAATGATATTGTTTGACCGCATAATGAAGCCACATCCTTTCATTTGGGTGCAGCTTTATTATAGGACATTTTACTTAAATTGTCTTTTTGTTTGTAAACCTCTTGCTTATCAAAAGAAAAATTCCTCTGCTAATGAAAATAAACCATTAGCAAAGGAATGCTGTTTAAATCTGAGTTTGCGTAAATTGCGCGTGATAGAGTTTGGCATAGTAGCCGTTTTGTTGCAGTAATTGGTGATGTGTTCCCATTTCGACAATTTGTCCGTGATCCATAACTAAAATTTGGTCTGCAGATTGAATAGTAGAGAGTCGATGGGCGATAACAAAGCTAGTTTTTCCTTTCATCATTGCTAAAAAGGCATCTTGTATCTTTCTTTCAGTCAAAGCATCGACAGAACTAGTGGCCTCGTCTAAGATAAGCATCGGAGGGTTTGAAATCATGGTTCGCGCGATGGTAAGTAATTGGCGTTGACCATCTGAAATTTTGACATTCTTCTCACCAAGAGGCGTATCTAATTGTTGGGGTAAACGCATGACAAAATCATACATAAATGATTTTTTGAGCGCATCAGTGATTTCTTCATCCGTAGCATCTGGACGACCAAAAACTAGATTTTCACGTAAAGTACTATCAAAAATCCACGTATCTTGAAGCACCATGCCAAAATTCTTTCTTAATTCATCACGTTTTACTTTTGCAATATCCACACCATCAATTAAAATTTTGCCACTATTGACTTCATAAAAACGCATCAATAAGTTAACTAGTGTGGATTTACCTGCTCCAGTTTTACCAACAATAGCAACAGTTTGTCCGGGATGAGCAGTAAAATTGAAATCCTCAATTAAAGGTTGGGAAGGGACATAACGAAAATCCACATGTTGAAATTCAACTTTTCCTTGAATAGGCGGTAAGGTAAGTGAGGCTTCTTCCTTCAATGTTTTTTGGGCTAATAACTCAATGGTGCGTTCCATCCCCGCCATTGCACTTTGAATTTGGGTAGTTAGTCCCGTCAATTCAATAAAAGGTTTTGAAAATTGACTCGAATAAATCGTAAAGCTTGAAACGGTTCCGATGCTGACAAGTTCGGGATGTTTAATTGCCAATAGCCCACCGACACAACCTACTGCTACATAAGCCAAGTGATCGACAAAGCGTGAAAGTGGATTGGCAATAGCAGATGAAAATTGGGCGTTTTTACCTTTTGCATAAAGAATTTGATTCATTTCTTCAAATTTTTGCTGATTTATCGTTTCGTGTTGGAAAGCTTTAACAATTTTCTGATTGCCGATCATTTCGGTAATAAAACTCGACATATCTCCTAGAATAGATTGTTGGGCAACAAAGTTTTTTTGTGATAGTTTGGCAACCACCCAACTACTCATCACAATAATCGGGGTCGCAATTAACACGACCAATGTTAACCATACATTTAGGTAAAACATCATTCCAAGTGAAATCACTACAATCGTCCCACCAGAGAAAACTTGGGTATAAATGGCTTGAATCGCAGCTGAAATATTATCCATATCATTGGTAAAGCGGCTCATAATATTTCCATGAGGCGTGCAATCATAGTAGCTTACCGGTAATTGATTGAGGTGTAAGAAAGCGTCTTTACGTAGGTTAGCGACACTTAAGTAGCCCACACGATTGCCGATACGTTGAATAAAATATTGTCCAAGCACATTGATGACTACCAATAATAAGAAGAAGCCAATGGCACGATAGATTAGGAAAAACTCTACTTTACCGAGTCCAATCATCAAGTCGATAATCTGTCCAATTGCATAGGTAAGCAGCACACTAGCAATACCGCTAAAAATTCCTAAAGCTAAAGCCGTCCAATTTTGTAGATGAAAACGACGTAAATAAGGCATAAAAGCATTCATTGATTGGGCATTCATTTTTCTTTGTCTCATGCTTCATCCTCCTGTTGGGCCTGATAAATTTCTTGATAAGTCGGACAAGTAGCTAACAACTGCTCATGCGTATCGCAACCCACCAAGCTACCATTATCTAAGACTAAAATTTGATCAGCTCCTTGGATAGAGCGGATTCTTTGGGAGATAATGAGGGTCGTACAATCCAATTTTTGCAAGGCTTGTCGCAAGTTCA
Organism: Candidatus Enterococcus stercoripullorum; assembly: GCA_019120335.1. Classification (GTDB taxonomy): domain Bacteria; phylum Bacillota; class Bacilli; order Lactobacillales; family Enterococcaceae; genus Enterococcus_E; species Enterococcus_E stercoripullorum. Next base: position 35,691 of record DWVH01000048.1, on the reverse strand, counting down.
AATCCGTCTGATAATCAAGCGCGCTCAATGAATCATCTAAAATTAATATCGGTCGTTGACTAATCAAGGCACGAGCGATGGTTAGTCGTTGCTTTTGTCCGCCTGAGAAGTTCTTTCCTCCTTCAAAAATCGGCGTGTCTAATCCTTCAGGTAAAGCCTCAACAAATTCTTTCGCTTGAGCAGTCTCTAAGGCTTGCCAACATTGCTCATCGGTGGCATCGACTTTTCCCCATTGTAAATTTTCACGAATCGTCCCATTAAAGAGGACACTAGTTTGTGGGACAAGCGCGATTTGTTCACGTAATTTTTGCTTATCAATTGTTTGGATATCTGTACCATAATACTGAATTACACCACCGGCAATTTCATAAAAGCGTGGCAAAAGTGAAATCAAGCTTGTTTTCCCACTCCCGGTAGCTCCGATAATTCCGACAGTTTCCCCTTTTTGAATGGCAAAGTTTAGCTGTTTTAAGGCTAAACCAAATTTAGGAGCATAGCGAAAATCAACATCATGAAAAGCAAAAATGGGTGTTTGATTAGGTGTTGGAAAGTCCTCAGTAATATGTTCTTGAATGCTAGGTACATCCAGTACTTCGTTAATACGTTTGGCAGAAGCATGTGCACGGGTATATAAAATGACTAAATTAGCTACAATGATTAAAGCTAGTAGCATCTGGTTCATATAATTGACCAATGCAAGTACTTGCCCAGCCTGTAGATGCCCGATATTTACCTTTTGCCCACCGATAAGAAAAATACCAACAATACCCAAATTCATCACTAAGGTTGTTGCCGGCGATAATAAAGCAGATAGTTGGGTAACACGTAAGTAAGCATCTGATAATTCATCGATACCTTGATTAAATTGTGCTACTTCATCTTTTGTTCGGACAAAGGCACGTATGACGCGAATTCCGTTTAAGTTTTGGGCTACGGATTGGTTGAGTTGATCCAATTTTTCCTGCACTTTTTGATACATTGGAAAAGAACGAGTCATAATGAAGTATAATAGTAGACAAAAAATAGGCAAGACAGCCAAAAAGATGAATCCTGTTTGAAGATCAATACTAAAAGCCATAATCACTGCCCCGATACTCAAAAAGGGTGCTCTGGAGACCAAGCGAATTAACATAGCTAATGCCCACTGAATTTGCGTGACATCATTAGTTAAGCGAGTAATTAAGCTTTCAGTTCCAAAATGGTTTAGCTCTTGATGATTCAGCGTATTGATTTTTTTCATTAAGACATTTCTCAGCTCAGTTCCTAATCCTTGAGAAGCTACTGAAGCATAATATTGACAAATGATGGCAAAGATAAAACCAATGATTGAAATCAGAATCATTTCTAGTGTTGTTTGCCAAATAATTGGAATATTCATCTTGCTGATTCCTTGGTCAACTAATTTTGCCATAAATAAAGGAAGCAATAATTCAAAAACTGCTTCTAAAAATTTAAAAATCGGTCCTAATATGACTTCTTTTTTGTAATTGCTTGCATAGCGAAATAAGCGAAACATAGAATTCCTCCAAATCTTTTATATATAAATATGAAAAACTCTATTTACTTTATATATTTTACCGTAAAATTGATGGAAAACAACCAAACAGATGAAAATTTCAGGTAATTTCAAAAATAGCGATAAAACGTTAGAAAAATTTTTCGAAGTTTTTTAAAAGTTTTATTACGAAATTGTTACAACGAAAATCGGCGAAAAATTGGTTCCGTCCCACTTTTCTTTAAAAAAATTTAAAAAACATGGCTCAAAAACCCACTTTTACATCTTACTTGTAACAAAATGTAAAATATTTGCAACACATTTTGACACAAGGTTTTGTATAATGAAAAAGTCAAAATGTAAGAAAGGTGTTGAAATGTGTGTCAATGAAACGGATTCGTCAATCGGCTATTCTCATTGGTTGTTTAGGTCTAAGTTTAATGCAAGCACCTGTTTTTGCAGATAATATGGACCAATTGAATCAGCAAGAAGCACAATTACAACAGCAAAGTGATCAAATCAGTACCCAAATTCAAAATACGCTATCAGATGTAAATGATAAATATGCGCAAGTGGAGGATTTGAAAAAGCAAATTGCTGATAATCAACAATTATTAGAAAAGACACAACAAGAAATCATCGATACGCAAGAAACCATCGCTAAACGTAAAGAAGTCGTTGCTAAACGTTTGCAATCCATTCAAGTGAATAATGCAGCAGATGTTGATTTAAAAGCATTATTTTCCTCTAAAAATATTGGTGAATTGCTACAACGAATTTATGCGATGACATTGCTTCAAAACTTTGAGAATGAAAAAATTGCAAGTTTGAATCAAGCAGTCGATACATTAGAAGAATTAAATAATAAAGCAACACAAACACAAAATAAATTGCAAAAAGATAAAGCGGAATTAGATGTTCAAGTGCAACAATTAGATACGAAGATGGCTAATTTACGCCAACAACTTGCGGATAATAAAGATGCATTAGCCAAGATCGCCGCGGATAAAGAAGTTGAAAATCAACGTATCGCTGCTGAAAAAGCCCGTCAAGAACGTGAAGCTAAAGAAGTGGCTGAACAAGCACAACAATCACAAACAACTACTGCAAATCAAAGTCAAAGCCAAACGCAAGTAGTAACACCAAGTCAACCAACGACATCAATACCATCTACTTCAACAAGCTCTGGTAGTCGTGTGATGACAATGGAATCTACGGCGTACTCTTACTCAGAGGCAGGAGCAAGTTACTTTACTGCTAGTGGAACAGATTTACGCGCGAATCCGATGGCTATTGCTGTTGATCCAAGTGTGATTCCATTAGGTACTTTAGTTGAAGTACAAGGGTATGGTGTGGCTTTGGCGCTAGATACTGGTGGTGCAATTAAAGGAAATATTATTGATGTGCACTTCCCAACTCGTAATCAATGTATCGCTTGGGGGCGTCGTATGGTCCAAGTCCGTATCTTAAGTTAATGTAAAACCAAAGAGTGAATCCTAAGTTGGTTCGCTCTTTTTTACACATTTATAAAAATAAATGAAAATTAATTATTTATTATGCGACTTATCTCGTGAAATGACGAACAATCCAGTAAATATAGTTTATTTAAAGCGATTTATGGATGAAATTTAAGCCAAAATCTGTTAGAATGTCCTTGTTCGTCATATCTATTTGATTACTAGGAGGAAAAAATATGGCTTTATGGAAGAGAATTCTAGCTACGGTGTTGGGGATATTAATCGCCATGGTGATTATTGTAGGTGGGGTATTTGCATTTGCTTATCATGATTTTTCAAGTACAGTGGAAAAAACATATAAGCCGGTACAACGCCAAAATTCAACCAAAGCAGATTCTGAAAATAAAATCGAAAATACTCAACCATTTAGCATTCTATTATTAGGGGTAGATACAGGTGCATTGGGGCGTGCGGAACATGGTCGTTCAGACTCCATTATGGTGGCTACTGTGAATCCGACCAAGAAACAAACAACTATTGTCAGTGTTGCACGTGATACATATATGGAAATTGTCGGTCATAATACCCAAGATAAAGTGAACCATGCCTATGCTTTTGGCGGGGCTGCGATGTCTATGGATACACTAGAAAAGTATCTAGATATTCCAATTAATCACTATGTAGCGATTAACATGGGTGGAATCGAACAACTTGTGGATGCTGTTGGCGGAGTAGAAGTTCACAATAATTTAGACTTTACCAATAGTAATTTCCATTTTCCAAAAGGTAATGTTGAATTAAACGGGGAAAAAGCCTTGGCCTATACTCGCATGCGTTATGAAGATCCCCGTGGTGACTACGGTCGTCAAGAACGTCAAAGAGCGGTTGTTGCAGCTATCGGTAAAAAAGTAATGAGCATTGAAGGCGTTACGAAATATCGCGATTTATTAGCTGCTGTATCAGAGAACATGCAGACAGATTTAAATCAAGATCAAATTCAAAAATTAGCTTTGGATTATCGTGATGCTTTTAGCAATGTGAAAACTGACCAATTACAAGGAACAGGTTTCATGCAAGATGGAGTTTCTTATCAACGAGTGAGTCCAGAAGAGTTACAACGTGTACAATTAGAACTTAAAACCCAATTAGAAGCGAACTAACCATTTGCAAAAAGATAAATCTGTAGGGAAATGTAATTTTTTCTCTACAGATTTTTTCAAGTTATAATTGCTATTCCTTTATTATGCGCTTTTTTATTGTACGCGTAGTGAGAATTGTAAAAAAATGATGATAATTATTGTTATTATGCTTTTTTTAGCGTGATTTTTTTGTATAATGAAGAAAGAACGTGTAAAAATGAGAGAGGGGTAGTCAGATGATTGATTTACATTGTCATATCTTACCTGGTGTGGATGATGGTGCTCAAACGATTGAAGACAGTCTTGATATGGCACGTTATGCGGTGAAACAAGGGATTACCCATATCTTGTGTACCCCACACCATAATAACGGAAAATATATTAACCCTAAATCAGAAATTATTGAAAAAGTAGCCGAATTGCAAGATGTTTTAGATGAGCATCAAATTCCATTAACAGTTTTAGAAGGACAAGAAGTTCGCCTAACTACTTTGTTGATGGATGATTTGGAAAAGGACCGCCTATTATTTACTGATTTAGACGATACTTATATTTTAATAGAGTTTCCAAGTAATAGTATTCCCGAAAGTGCAGAAAATATTTTCTATCAACTTTTGGATAAAGGGAAAATTCCGGTAATTGTGCATCCTGAGCGTAATGCTGGATTTATCAAAGAATCCAATCGACTAATCGAGTTTTTGGATATGGGATGCCTTGCCCAACTCACTGCGCCAAGTTATGTGGGTAAATTTGGTAAAGAAATTCAAAAAACAGCGAAATTAATGGTCGAAAATCGAATGGTCCAAATGGTTGCTTCTGATGCACATGGTATCAATAAACGTAATTTTTATCTAAATGAAGCCTATGATGCGATTGCCAAAGATCAGGGCGTAGAATTAGTTGATAAAATGAAACAAGTAGCCAAGGATTTAATTAATGGCGACCCAATTGAATTTGAACCTTACCGAGAATTAAGAAGATCAAAATTCTCTTGGTTTAGATAAATATTTAATGGAGGGATTAATTTGAAAAACATTGGAAAAGTGTTTGGCCTATTGCTTGTTGCGGCCATCTCTTTGTCAATTGTCGTGTTGGGTTATAAATTTTATCAGCATAAAAATTATGAGCAACGACTAGCCAGCGCTCAAGTAACGATTAAACAACAGTCCTCTAAAATGGATGAATTGACCAAACAAGTGAATCAGTTATTTGCAGATGAGAATGATGATTTATTGAATCCTGAGACAAATACGGAACAAATTTCAGACTTGAAAATAGAAATTAACGGGATGAGAGTTTCTGCGGATAGTTATCAATTAAAAAAACAGGATTTGCCACAAGAAGATGCAAATTTTGCGGATAAACAAGCTGAATTATTACGCCGTGTGTCACAAGCATATGATAAATCAAGTCTTCAAAATCAAATCGCTGCCCTATTTCAAGCAGATGCAGTGAATTGGCAAGCATTAAATGATCAAGCGGTAATCAATCTTGATACCAAGGCTGAAAAAGTTACTGAGCTATTGCAAAAAGTCAGTGAAATGCCCGAAGGAAATTGGAAAAACATTGCCAATGGATATCTAAATTTGGCGCAAGATGAGTGTAATCAAGCAGCAACAACCTTAGATATGATTAATCAAATGGTGGTCAATGGACAAGTTGCTGAAAATGCCAATGCTGATACTTATGCACAACTAGTAAACACCTTATATACTGTAAAACATCAAGGATTATCAGAAGCTTTAGAAAATAAAGTGAGAGAAGTAAAGACTCAGTTACAAACTGCAGGAAGAATGTAAGAAAGGAAATAGGTTGATGGAAGTCGAAGAAACAATTGATTTAAAAGATATTTTTACGATTATTAAAAAGCATGTTTTTACCATTATCGTATGTATGTTTGTGGGATTAGGTCTAGCAGGAGGATTAACTTTCTTCGTGTTGACTCCAAAATATAGCTCACAAGCTCAGTTAGTCGTAACTTTACCACAAAACCAAAACACAAATACAAATGATGTCAATGTAAACTTACAAATGATTAATACTTATAAAAATCTAATTAAAGGGGATTTGATTTTAAATAAAGTAAAAGATCAATTGAAAGAAAACTATGGCATCAATATGACTGTACAAGAAATTGACAATGCAATTGATGTCGTACAATCAGAAAACTCATTGATGTTCTCATTGGTGGCTACTTCTACTAAAGCCTTAGATGCAGAACGTTTAGCTAACACGACAGCAACTATCTTCAAGGACACTGTCAAAGAAGTCTTAGGAGAAAGCGTGGATAAAATTTCCATTATTTCAAATGCAACAGTCAACAATACGCCAATTTCACCAAACAATACGCGTAACTTGCTTATTGGTGTACTAGCAGGGATGATTGTTGGTTTCGGGATGAGTTTTGCTGTTGAATTCTTAGATCGCACAGTGAAAGCAGAAAAATTTGTTCGCGATGAATTAGGCTTAACTATTTTAGGAACGATTCCTCAATTATCTGCCAAAGAATTACAAGACAATACACGTCGAGTATCTGGACATATGGTATCTTCAAATAGTGGAGACTCTCATTCTGGAAATAGTAAACATCGTCGTTCAAGAAGTCGTGTATAAGGAGGCGAATATAAATGGCAAAGAAATATGATAAGAAAAATTCAACAGCTACAAAGCCGGTGAATTTAATTACACTATTAAATCCAAATTCACCGATTTCTGAACAATATCGTACAGTTAGAACCAACTTGCAATTCGCAGTTGCTGGGGACCAACCCTTACGCAGTATGACTGTGGTTTCATCAGGACCTGGTGAAGGAAAATCAACTTCCTCTGCAAACTTAGCAGTCGTATTTGCTCAAGCTGGTCGCCGCGTATTATTAGTTGATGCAGATATGCGTAAAGCAACGGTTCATAAGACATTCGGTCTAAGCAATGAAGTGGGGTTAAGTAATTTAGTCAGTGGTCAACAATCTGCTTCATCAGTGATTCAACCATCTGGCGTAGATAACCTATCCGTGATAACAGCTGGTCCAACACCACCAAATCCAGCAGAATTGCTAAACTCTCGTCGTATGAATGTGGTAATGGAAGAATTATATCAAATGTTTGATTTAATTGTGTTCGACTTACCACCAGTAATGACCGTGGCTGATGGTTTAATTATGGCTTCAAAAACAGATGGTACGGTAGTGGTTGTTCGTGAAGGTGTTACACGTAAAGATTCTATTTTAGAAACGAAAAACCGTCTCATCCAAGCTAAAGCACGCATTTTAGGGGTTATCTACAATGGTGCAGAACAAATGAATGAAAGTAGCTACTATTACTACTCAGATAAATAATTAATCTCTAATAAGGTGAGCGTTGTCTTGCCTTATTTTTTTTTGAAGGAAATGATTAGCTGTGTTATAATATTAAGGAAATATATCGTGAAAATAGACACGATAGCAAAAGAATGGAGTGAATACTGATGAAAAAGTGTCCAAATTGTCAAACAGAAGTGGAAGAAGAGAAGTTGGTTTGTCCTCGATGTGGTTATCAGTGGGATACAAATGATGATGAAGTAGAACAAGTCGTATCTGAAGAAGTTGTATCCGAAGAAGCAGCACAAAGCGTCCAGCATGTAGCTACTGAAGAAGTGTCAAATCAAGAAAATGAGGATCAAGCAGTACAAACAACAACTGCAACACAAACACCCGAAGAATCTGATGAAGAGGAAAAAAGCCAATCATCAGAAAACAGCAAGAAAGTATTGGATTTTGAAAAATTAGATGATTTTGAAGCGCTAAAGCCACATATTGATCAAGCAAAGAATTACTTTGAAGAACTTAAAACAACTATCTTACATCCAGCTATCGGGGAAACTAAGTATAAAACATTAGGTATTATTAATTTTATTGTGATTGGTTTATTATTTTCACTAACTTTTTCAAGATTGCTTGGTGTGCTATTAAAGGGGATTTATGGAGCGATGAATCAATTTACCAATATGTTTGGTTTTGGTCATTCCGCTTATGGTAGTTCTTCGATATCAGCCTTTCCAATGTTTTGGTTGTTCTTACTAGCTATCTTTTTAACACAGCTCATTTTAGTATCGGTCTACTGGATATTTGAAATCATTATGCAAAAAGAAGGAGCCAGCTTTAAAAATGCCTTAGACCAAATTTTTGAACCGTTAAGTGTCTTAGTAGTCGTGGGCATTGTGGCCTTTGTTTTTGCTTTACTGGGTTCAGTTTTCTTAAAATTAGCGTTGATTCTTTGCGTGTTATATTTATTGATTTTACGCTATAGTTTTGATGGAAATATTTGGTTAATTGCCAATCCTAAGGGCTTCAATCGTTTTTATATTACGATGATTCCAGTTGCGCTATATAGTGTAGTCAGCTACTTTGTTTTCAAAATTGTCTTTGGTGTGTTAATCGAAAATTCAAATATCTTAGGAATAGTCGAAAATATGCTTCGTTTCTAAAAGTAAAAAAATCTCAGTTGGTTTCAGAGGAGGGACCGACTGAGATTTTTTTTGTTTCCTTTGTGTTCATATAGGATGATATAAAAGCGTTTAATAAGGAGTTGATGTACACGCCGGAAACCTCTGTAAAACACAAAGTAGTATAATTATAACATGTATATGGTTTTTTGGTAAATAAAATTTAGTTATAAAATAAAAAAATAAACATCGAATAATAGGTGTTTTTGTGTGCAACTGTCAGTATATATGAAATTAAATAGATGAATTAAATAAATTAGGTTAGAGCGATAAGATATTACTATCGCTGAAAATTTTCAAATTAGTTGCGAAAATATAGTGTACTCATATATAATAGCCTCAAATTCTTTGAAAGGATGATGATCATGACAAGACCGATTATTGGTATTGCAGCAAATGAAACGTTTGATCCAGGGCGTACACTTTATCATTTGCCAGTCAGCTACACCCCAAGAGGTTATATTGAAGGGGTTCAAAATGCTGGTGGTATTCCGCTTCTTTTACCAATTACTGATCCTGACTATGCAAAAACTTATGTCAGTCAGATTGATAAATTGGTATTAGCAGGTGGGCAAGATGTATCGCCAGAGATTTATGGACAAACAAAAAACGCAAATGGTAATTATTCAAAAGCACGTGATGACTTTGAACAAGCCTTGATTACTGAAACACTAAAACAAGGAAAACCGATTTTTGCGGTCTGTCGTGGGATGCAGTTAGTAAATGTTTATTTTGGCGGTACATTGCATCAAGAAATTGGCCCTTTAAGTGATGTAAAACATATGCAAGATCCTATTCCTCGGGAAGAGCCTTCGCATGACCTACTTTTAGAAAAAACAAGTAGCTTACATACCATTTATGGCAACCAGGGAAAAATCAATTCTTTTCATCATCAAGCTGTAAATGATTTAGGCGAAGAATTACAAGTAACTGGCAGATGTAGCGATGGCATGATTGAATCTATTGAAAATAAAAAGCGTCATATTTTAGGTGTGCAATGGCATACAGATTTTGCCTATACACATCTAAAACAAGAGCAAGACGTCTTTGGTTATGTCGTCAATGAATTATAGAAAGGAAAAACGAAATGAAAAAAGTTGTTAGTTTATTATTTGTAGCGAGTCTTTTTTTAGCAGCATGTGGTAATTCTGCATCTGCACCTAAGGAAAGCGATTCTACGAAACAAGAAATTGCTGTATCAACACCTGGGGAACTATCAACACTCGATAGCGCACAATATACCGATGTCAACAGTTCAGATATGATTGGTCAGGTCTCAGAAGGGTTATACCGTTTAGATAAAGAGGGAAATCCTGAGCTTGCGATGGCCAAAGAGGAGCCAAAAGTGAGTGAAGATGGCTTAACCTATACTTTCAAATTACGTGAGGCCAAGTATAGCGATGGGACTCCGGTTCGTGCACAAGATTTTGTGTATGCCTTCCAAAATGTGGTCGATCCTAAAACAACTTCTAGCTCAAGTCATCGTATGGATATCTTTAAAAATGGTGAAAAAATTCGTAATGGTGAACTACCGGTTGACCAATTAGGGGTTAAAGCGCTTGATGACCAAACGTTAGAATTAGATTTAGTCGCACCGGCACCATTCTTACCAGAAATTTTGACAGGCACACCATTTATGCCAAAACAAGAAAAATTCGCCTCTGAAAAGGGTAAAGCCTATGGAACAAGCGCAGATAATTTTGTTGGCAATGGACCTTTTGTGATTAAAGGTTGGGATGGTAATAATGAAAGTTGGACCTTAGAAAAAAATCCAACTTACTGGGATGCAAAAAATGTTAAGTTGAAAAAAGTGAAAGTACAAGTCGTAAAAGAAATTGCGACAGGGCTCAACTTATTTAACGATGGTCAATTAGACTATACGACTTTAAGCGATGTTTATGCACAAAACAATCAAGATAATAAATTAGCCCACTTTGTACCTAAAGCGATGGTTGGTTATATCAGTGCAAACCATAAACGTCCAGTAACCGGGAATTTACATGTTCGTCAAGCTATTTTACAAGCCATTAATAAGAAGAGCTATACGAAGAATGTCTTATCCGATGGGTCTCAACCGTTAAATGGCTTTGTTCCAACTAACTTTGCGAAAAATCCAGAAACTGGTGAAGACTATCGTAAAGAAGCTGGCGACTTGATGCCTTATGATTTAAAAGCTGCTCAAAAAAACTGGGAATTAGCGAAAAAAGAATTAGGTAAAGATGAAATCGAGTTGGAATTACTCGCTTCTGATACAGCTACTTCTAAAAAGACGGTGGAATTCTTACAAGGTCAGTTACAACAAAACTTACCTGGTTTGAAAATTGACATTAAAAACGTACCATTGCAAAACCGTTTAGACTTACAAGACAAGAGTGAATTTGATTTAGTGTATGGTACTTGGACCCCAGACTACGCAGATCCAATCAATTTCTTAGAGTTCTATGATTCTACGGGTGGGCTAAACTCATCAGGTTATGCTAATAAAACTTATGACGCAGGATTAGAAGAAGCCCGCACGACTTTAGCTAAAGATCCAGCCAAACGTTGGAATAAATTAATTGAAATGGAAAAACAATTAGTCGAAAAAGACACAGCCGTTTTACCATTCTACCAAGGAAGCGTGGCCTATCTTAAATCAGAACGCCTACACGGATTACAAGTCTTCCCATTCGGCCGCAGTGTATCTTACCGACTCGCATACGTAAAATAAGGTTGTAAATCGACTTGTTCAGCTACGAGCGGATAAGATTGTCCGACACGTCGGGAAAGTCCAAAAGGTAAAGACTTTCCCAGACGAGAATGTCTTACGCCGAAGTAGCTAGTCGATTTACACCGTCAATTAAGGTTGTAAAGCAGCTAAATATTGATATAACAATGCTCTTTTCCTTTTAATAAAGAAGGAAAGGAGCATTTTTTAAGCAAGTTTTTCGCTATTTTTACCTATTCGTGATAAGGTAACAGTTGTCAGAAAGAAGGGATTTAAGTGCGTTATCATATTATGGAAAGCAATGATATCCGCATGAATTTAGCAACAGAAGAATATTTAATGAATCATGCCGATGTCAGTGAACCACTATTTTTAGTCTATATTCAATCACCTTGTGTCATTATTGGCCGCAATCAAAATGCCTATGAGGAACTCGATTTAAATTATTTACGTGAAAATCACATTACGCTTACTCGCCGTATTTCTGGTGGTGGCGCAGTATTTGATGATTTAGGCAATATGAGTTTTAGCTTTGTGAAAAAACGTGATGATGTTCAATTTGGTGATTATCAGAATGTGACCGAACCGATTTTAGCGGCTCTTCACAAAATGGGCGCAACGCAAGCACAAAGCGGTGGACGTAATGATTTGTATATTGATGGTTTGAAATTTTCGGGAAATGCGATGTATAGCAAAAATAATCGCACTTATTCGCATGGAACGTTAATGTATGATGTGGATTTAAGTGTATTAGATCGAATTTTGACCGTCTCTAAGGAAAAAATTGCCTCAAAAGCAACCCCATCCGTGAAGAAAAATGTAACGAATGTGAAAGGCTATCTCAAACCAGAATATCAATTCGAACGTACCGAAGATTTTCGTGATCAATTATTGTGTGAATTATATGGCATAAAAAGTCTAACAGAGATTAAAGACAAAGAACTAGTATTAACGCAAGCTGACCGTGAAGCTATTCAAAAATTATTTGATGAAAAATATGCCAATGATATGTGGATTTTTGGAGAAGCACCGGCCTTTGAGTATAATAAACGCACGCGCATTGCCAGTGTTGGTATTGTCGATGTGAAATTAAATGTCGTTCATGGTAAAATTTCTGCAGCTAAGATTTTTGGTGATTTCTTCGGACAACAGCCAGCCGAACAGCTTAGTACATTTTTAGTTGGTAAAGAATATCGTTTTGAGGCAATTGAAAAAGCATTAAGCCAAATAAAAGTAAGCGAATATATTCATAACTTAACGAATGAGGATTTCTTAGCCTTACTTTTTAGCTAATATCAGTTGCTGAGGCTCGAAATGTGGTAAAATCATGGAAATTACCTAAATTTGTTTCATCGTACTAGCTAAATTACAAAGTTTTTGCTACAATGGGAATGAACTATTTTAAAGATTAAAGGAGACATTTAAATGATTTCAGCAAGTGATTTAAGAGCTGGTATGACTTTTGTACAAGATGGCAAATTAATTAAAGTTTTAGAAGCAAGCCATCACAAACCAGGTAAAGGAAATACAGTTATGCGTATGAAATTACGTGACGTTCGCAGTGGTGCAACTTATGATACTACTTTCCGTCCTGAAGAAAAATTCGAGCGTGCACACATTGATACAAAAACGGTTCAATACCTTTACACAATGGATGACACAGCGTATTTCATGGATTTAGAAACTTATGAACAATACGAAATTCCAACTGAAACTGTAGTAACTGAAATGAAATATATCCTTGAAAACATGGAAGTTAAGATTCAATTCTTTGGCTCTGAAGTCGTAGGTATTCAATTACCAACAACAGTAGTCCTAAAAGTTGAAGAAACACAACCATCAATCAAGGGCGCAACTGTAACTGGTTCAGGTAAACCAGCTACTATGGAAACTGGATTAGTTGTAAACGTACCAGACTTTATCGAAGCAGGCGAATACTTAGAAATCAACACTGCTGAAGGTACTTACGTAAAACGCGCAACTAAGTAATACTGAGAAAATGGGATGTGAGCTAATCGCATCCCTTTTTACATAAGGTTGTAAATCGACTCGATCAGCTACGAGCATAAGGTTATCAATCAACTTGGTCAAATACGAGAAAATTCATGTGTTACCTACTGCTAAGAAAATCGGATGAAAGGAGATTTTCTTAAGCAGGAGGGTGAATTTTCCGAGTATTTAGTTGATTGATACCGAGAAGGATAAGATTTGTCCAACACGTCTGGAAAGTCCCCAAAGTTAAGACTTTACCAGACGGGGTGGCTTATACGTCGAAGTAGCTAGTCGATTTACACCGTCAATTAGGTTGTGAGGCAGCTTGGAAAGCCTAGAAGAAATTCGTGTGTTTACCTACCGCTGAGAAAATTGGATGAAAGTAGATTTTCTCAAGCGGGAGGGTGAATTTCATAATGTCTAGCTGCGGAACACCGTCAAATTAGGTTGTGAGAAAGGTCGATCAGCTACGTTAGTTCGGAGTGCTGATGAGTATGTGTAGTTAGATTGTAAAACTGTAATGATTGGAGGTGCGTTTTCTAATCGTTTGTGAAAAAATAGATTAAAAAATTGAATAAAATGAGGTGTTTTCAGTGCGTGGTTATTCTTTAGAAAAGATGAAGCACGTTGGATTAGTATTAATTTTAAGCGTATTAATCGGGTTATCAGTTGGGGCTTTGGATGCTGGATTTGGGCGTGTGTTAGACTATATCAGTATCTTTTTCCATCAACATAAACATATTTTATTACCTTTTTTAGGATTTGTGGGTATGCTATTTGTTCATATCCAATTGAAATATGGAAAAGGGAGTCATTTAGGGATTGGATTAATTTTTAAGGCGGGATATGGAGAAGTTAGTAAAGTGCCTAAACGCTTAGTCCCCTTTGCTATTTGTGGGACATGGTTGACTCATTTATTTGGTGGTTCAGCTGGTCGTGAAGGTGTTGCGGTACAAATTGGGGCGACAGTGGCTCATGCATTTGGTCGTCAATTTCAAGGCATGAATTATAAACGTTTTATTGTCATCGGGATGGCTTCAGGATTTGCCGGTTTATTCCAGACACCTATTGCTGCGATATTTTTTGCGATGGAAGTCTTGGTAGTCGGGCATTTAACCTATGATGTATTACTTCCTACGATGGTTGCTTCTTTTACCGCTAGTTTTACTTCTGAATTTTTGGGCCTAAGTAAATTTAGTTATCACTTAGTATTAGATGATCGTTTACCTTGGTTTTTAATTGTACGCTTAGTTATTTTAGGTATTATTTTCGGTTTAGTCGGTTATTTATTTGCAAGAACCATGCGCTTAACTAGGCTAACTTTAACCAATCATTTTCCTAATCCAGTATGGCGAATCGGTATCGTTGGTATTATTGTTAGTATTTTATTATTTGTTTTCCACGATGGACGCTATGCAAGTTTAGGGACGAATTTGATTGTGAATAGTTTTCATGGGGGAACCATTTATCCTTATGACTGGTTCTTAAAAATGATTTTAACTGCACTGACACTGGCTTGTGGTTTCCAAGGTGGGGAAGTATTACCGATGTTTGCGATTGGCTCTACATTAGGGGCTGCTTTAGCCGGAATTTTTGGTTTGCCAGTGGATTTTGTAGCGGCACTAGGATTTGCCAGTGTCTTTGGTAGTGCGACGAATACCTTCTTGGCGCCAATCTTTATCGGTGCCGAAGTATTTGGCTTTGATGCGATTCCTTACTTTTTTATCGTTTGTGCGATCGGTTATCTATGCAACGGAAACCGCAGCATCTACAGCCTACAAAAAATCGAAAAAGAATTTTAATAAATTAGTTCCCACAATAAGTAAAAGAAAATGGTACTTATTGTGGGAATTTTTTACTCTTCATTAGGTAATTGCACGCTGGAATGTGTGCGAAGATAAGTTTCTTTTTGCCTACGCGTCAATTGTTTAAAGGCATACTCTGCTTTTTGGGCTTCACTTCTGGTAGCAAAACTTTCCGCATGAATCATCTGAAGCGGACGCCGTTTAGCTAATTTGGTATATTTTGCCCCAATGCCTTGGTTGTGTTCGTTCAATCTGCGTGCCAAATCCGTCGTATAGCCACCGTAAAACGTGTCATCTTTGCATAATAAAACGTAAAAATAATGTACTTTACTTTCCATAGAGCATCTTCTTTATCGTAGGAGTATATTCACCGTTTGCATCATAGGTATAGATTGGCGGCAACACTTTAAGCCCATCTTTTTTCCCTTGATAAATCCCTTCAACCAATAAAATATTCGCTTCTTTGCCTTCTTTTGGATAAATGAATTGAATCCTTTTTGGCATTATCTTAGCTTGTTGCATGGTTTCAATCACTTCTAAAAATCGATCAGGGCGATGAACGAGACATAATCGGCCGTTCATTTTAAGCAGATGTGCACTGGTTTGAATGACGGACTCTAAATTGGTGTAAATTTCGTGGCGCGCGATGGCAAGATGTTCATTCGGATTTTTATGATTGGTGGGTAAATCCTTAAAATAAGGCGGATTGCATAAAATTAAATCTATCGCATCATGGCCAAGATATTTTGGGGCATTTTTCAAATCATCTTGAATAACAGTCATCTGATCAGACAAGCCATTCAGGTGAATACTGCGTTGTGCCATATCTGCAAGACGCTCTTGTAATTCAATTTGGATAATTTCAGCTTGGGTATGACGGCTGACAAAAAGGCCAACTGCACCATTTCCTGCACACAAATCTACAATCTTACCCCGTTTAGGAATATTCGGAAAATTAGCTAATAAGACGGCATCTAATGAAAACGAAAAAACTTCGCGACTTTGGATAATTTGGATATCTTCAGCAAATAATTGATCAATCCGTTCGTTAGGTAATAAATTTATTCTTTCTGACATTTTTACTCCTCAGTTATTTTAAAATGTTTACATACTAAAAATAGGCAATAATATCTGTTACTTTATCCTATCTAGTTATTTGAGATGTTCTATCTTTTTCACAAGCTATTATACTATGAATTAATGGAATGAAAAAGGAAAAAATACTTGTCAAGAACTTAATAAACAAGCTATACTAAAAGACAAAAGAAGAGAAAAGGAGAGCAAAAAATGTTCTTTAGTTTTATGCGAGGCTTTTGTCGTGTATTGTTCTTTGTCATTAACGGCAATTTAGAAATTCAAAATAAAGAAAAATTACCACAAGATGAAAATTATATATTGGTTGCGCCTCATCGTACTTGGTGGGATCCGTTATACCTTGCTGTAGCGGCTAGACCAAAGAAATTTGCATTTATGGCCAAAGAAGAGTTATTTAAAAATCCAATTATTCGCTTCATTTTGGTTCATGCCAATGCTTTTCCAGTCAATCGTCAAAAGCCTGGACCTAGTGCCATTAAGACGCCAGTGAAATTGTTGAAAAATACGGATTTAAGTTTAATCATGTTTCCTTCAGGTAGTCGCTATTCTTCAGAGCTAAAAGGGGGTATGACAGTCATAGCGAGAATGGCCAAAGTACGTATTGTTCCGTGTGTGTATCAAGGTCCATTAACATTGGGTGGCCTATTTTTACGGAAAAAAGTCATTATTCGTTTTGGTGATCCAATTGATATTTCTGACGTTAAAAAATCGGATAAAGCAGGAATTGCGATGGTCGATGAGCGTTTGATGAAGGCCTTTAACCAATTAGATTATGAAGTAAATCCAGAATTTAAATACGTCATTCCAGAAAAGAAGAAAAAATAAGTTGATAGTCAAGAGTATATCATGCTCTTGGCTTTTTTAGACGAAAAAAAGACTGATTAAATAACCAGCCTTTGTGTATTTTGTGTGAACACAGTTATGAATCATACATGTTTTTTGATACTATCCTTTCATCAAACAGGTAATTACTACTAACCAAGAAAAAAGTCAATAAAAATAGGGAATGTAATACTCACTGAGAATGGGGGAGATGAGTTTAATCTACATTAATAAGAAAAGAATTATTATATTTTCTAAAGACTTTTTCGTAAATCCCACAAACAAAATACAAGTATTATTATATTCGAAATATTACAAAATAAAAGCAAATTTCCTAAACGACAAATTAAATTGCTTAATTAACAAAGACTATTGACAGACTTGTTCTAAATCATCAATGACTTCAGAAAAATAAGTTCGTGAAAGAGGTAGTAAAGTATTATCTTTTAATTGAACCATGCGTTTGCCACGACTAACCTCTTTTACGGCATGTTTATTTACGATAAAAGAGCGATGAATCCGTAATAAGTCCTCATGTAGCACCTCAACCTGATTTAAAGGTAAGTAGAATTCATACTGTAAGTTGGGGCCTACAAAACGTATTTTATGCATACCATTAGATTCAATATAGCGTAAATTTTTTAACGGAATTTTCATGAGTCGACACCGGTCTTTGATGATTAGACTATTTTGCCCTGCTTGGTACTTTCGTTGGAAATAGTAATTCACTTGCATTTCAACATTAGAAGCAAACTGCATGTAATATTCATTTTTATTAAGAACGATAACAGAGGGCCATTTTGCTTTTAGACTCTCTTTATTGGCATCATTATTGGTAACGAGAACAAGTTGGCTTTGATTATCCAAGTGATGAATATGCTCAATTAACTGTAAATAATTCTTTGTTTTATCATCTAAAATGATGGGGACAAAATATAGGTTTACGTCTTCTGATTGAGGAAGATTCGCTAATAAAAAATCGGTTTGACTATATTGTATCAGCGCTTCTTTTTGATAACGCAATAATTGGACTAAGAGATTTTTCAAGATAGAATCACTGTTTTGCTGTGTTTCGATGAGATAAATAGCCATGGGTAATTCCTTTCTTTATAAAAATTGCAAGCAAAATTATTTGACGATTTTCATTTATTTTTAATTAACTATTAAACAATATAACATAAAATGAAGGGAAATAAGTGTCATTTTTTTCACAACTTGCCATAGATTTTTGGTCGTCATTTTGAGAAAATTGTTCAATTAAAATTAAACAAGAACGTATAGACGCATAAAATGTAGAGTGCTATAATTAATAACGAAGAAAAAAGAGTAGGTGATGGACGTGAAATTACTACATACAGCGGATTGGCATTTAGGAAAAAAGTTGCATGGATTTGATATGTTACCTGATCAATCGTATATCTTAGAGCAGATTCTACAATTGGCTAAAGAAGAAAAGGTTGATGCAATTATGATTACTGGAGATATTTATGACCGTGCAATTGCCAGTAACGAAGCGATTCAATTAGGAAATCAAACTTTCCGAAAATGGAATATCGATGAACAATTTCCGTTATTGATGATAAGTGGTAACCATGATTCCGCAACACGACTAGCTACAGGAAAAGAATGGTTCGCAGCTAATCATTTTCATTTAAATACCACAATTAAAGAGAGTTTGACGCCAATTACATTAGGAGACTGTCAGTTTTATTTGCTTCCCTATGTGGAATTAATCGAGGCACGTTTTTTTGTTGAAAATGAGGGATTGGTTGAAGAAGCGCCAAATTCATTGTCACAAGTATTGCAAATTATTATTCAAGAAATGCAGAAGACTTTTGATCCAAGTAAAAAGCATATTTTTATCGGACATTTATTTGTGGCGGGGAGTTTACGCCAAGAATCAGAAACACCATTAGAAATCGGTGGTTTACAAAGCGTGGCCAGTGATTTATTCGATGTATTTGACTATGCAGCGTTTGGTCATTTACATTCTGCTACAGCTAATTTAAAGGGAAAAGTGCGCTATAGTGGTTCACCATTGAAATATTCTGTTGGTGAATATCGTGATCCAAAAGGCGTACGAATTATCAATACGGATTTATTAGCTGATGATTTTGAGCAGGCGACACGTTTTGTTCCACTACAGCCTTTACGAGAAGTCTATCATTTAGAAGCAAGCTTTGAAGATTTGTTATATCAGCGAGGAAAATTAAAAGAATATGCCAATGATTATTTGTCTGTTTCACTATCCAATGAAGAAGTCATCATGCAGCTGATGAATCAATTACGCCCTTTATATCCATACTTACTCAATGTGACACGTAAAGAAAGACAGCACTTAGAATCAGCAACTAAACGGATTCCTCTATCCAAAATTAATCAACCTGAAGCATTGATTCAAGATTTTTTTGTGCGCTTATATGAGGAGCCGTTGACCGAACAACAACAAAATTGGATAAAAGATGCGATGAATCAAGTAAGCGGAAAGGATGAATCATAAATGTTACCTCAAAAAATCCAAATGAAAAATTTTGGTCCGTATGTAGATGAATGTGTAGATTTTTCTGATTTACAAGCAGATGGCCTTTTTTTGATTACTGGCGATACTGGCGCAGGCAAGACCACCATTTTAGATGCGATGACCTTTGCCCTTTATGGAAAAGTTACGTCTGATAAGCGTATACCACTTGAGATGCGTAGTCATTTTGCCGATGAAACAGCAAAAACGGAGGTCCAATTTACCTTTTCTCATCAAAATTACACTTATAAAATTACTCGTCAACCAAGGATGTTTATTCCAAAAAAGAATGGAGAAAAGAAAAAAATAGAACACAATGTCCATTTAGAAGTATTTGATGAAGAACAACAATTAGTACGCAATATTACTTCTATTAAAGACGTAAATCAATTTGTCGATTCTTTATTACATTTAACGAGTGAACAATTTTCACAGATTATGTTACTTCCTCAAGGTAAATTTCAAGAGTTTTTATTGTCAAACAGCAGTAGTAAGAGTGATATTTTGCGTACGATTTTTAATACCCAATTTTATCGTCAATTAGCTGACTGGATGAAAGAAAATTATAAGCAAAAGGAAAAGGCTGTCAATCGTCAAATAGACCAACTACATCAGCTAACAGAACAATTCCAGTTTATACAAGCTGATTCTCAAATAGAAAATCAAGAAACAACAAGTCTGGAAAATTGGCCAGAACTTTTTGCTGCTGATTTAAAAATACAAAATCAGCAGTTAGGGAATCAAAAAAATACCCTTCAAGAGCAATATCAATTTCAAGCAAAGTTACAAGAACAATTGCAACAAGTTCAGGAATTGGCCAAACAACAAGTAGAAGGTGAAAAATTAGTAGCTAGAAAAGCACAGTTACTAGAAAATGAGCCTGAGATGAGGAACTTATCACAAACAATCGAGCATCTCAAATGGTTTGTTCAACAAAAGCATGAGTTAGAGCAATATGAAAAAGAGCAACAAAAATTTCAAGACTATTCATCAAATTTAGCGACTACGAAAGCTCAACAAAAAGAGAATGAAGCAGCTATCCAACGCTTTGATCAAGAACAAGATTTAAGAGCAAGTTGGCAACATAAGCTACAACTGGCGCAACAACAAAAATACCAATTAGATGAATTACTGCCAATTGCCAAAGATTACGAAGAAAAGTTGCAAGCTTTTGGCATACTCAAAGTAAAAACAGCAAACTCTTTTAACAAATTGCAAGCATCAGAACAAGCTTTGGCTAAAAAAAATCAAATACTTGTTCAATCTGAGGTCGATTTAAATCAGATTCATCAGCAAATTCAACAGTTTTCCCAAGTATCTCATAAAGTGGAAAATTTACGAGACTGGTTAAATGCGGAGTCACAAAAACAAAAAGTCTTAAAGCAACAACAAGCGCTACAACAGAAACAGCCTAAAATTCAAAAGCAAATCGAGGTAGAAAATAAAAAACTTCAACAGCTTTTAGTACAAATTGAAGCGCAAAGAAAAATAAATGTGGACTTATTAAGTGCAAGATTACGTCGTTTGCTTAAACCAGGTGAGCCTTGTCCGGTTTGTGGTTCATTAGAGCATCCAGGTGTTTCTCATGAGACAACAGCCGACCAACAAGCATTAATTGAAAATGAACAGGCTTTGCAACAATTAGAGACACAACTACAAACCTGTCAAAAACAACAAGGATCCTTAGCAACACAAAGCTTAGAAATCGCAGGTCAATTAGCAGAAGGTATGCGACAAATCGATGAACAGAACCATTTACAAGCGCAGTTGATGGTAGATTTCTTCAATTACATGCAAGCAAACCTTTCTTGGTCTGCTGTTGATGAGTTAAAAGCTTCTTCATTAACGGTAGCGTCAATCGAGCAGTTTTGTGAGCAATTCCGACAAACGCTTAATGAGCTTATTGCAAGTTCTGAAAAAATCCAGACACAAATCACCCAAGAAAAAATATCACAAAAACAACTTCAAGACAGCTTGAGTTATGTGCAGGAAGAAAATCAAGCTTTACAAAAACAAATGCTTCAGGCTGAAAGTCAATTGAATACTGTGAAAGAAAGACTGAAAGAACAAACATATACAGCATTACAA
The DNA here is from genome assembly GCA_019120335.1 of Candidatus Enterococcus stercoripullorum. Classification (GTDB taxonomy): domain Bacteria; phylum Bacillota; class Bacilli; order Lactobacillales; family Enterococcaceae; genus Enterococcus_E; species Enterococcus_E stercoripullorum. The sequence goes on along the minus strand of DWVH01000048.1, from coordinate 14,093 downwards.
GATAAAAGTTTACGAGTGGAGCAAGAAATCAAACAATTATCTGAACAAATTGAGAAAGCGCAAAAACAAGAAAAAAATCTACAAGATACCAAGATACGATTGGAAACACAGGAACAGTCACTACTAAGTGCTTTATCTGAACAAAAAGCAATTGTCCGCCAAGTACAGCAAGTTGTTGCCACTGTTTATCAACAAATAGATCAGCGTTTTGGTAGTCGATTTTATCCTGATTTTGAAAATGGAAAAGTAGTCGACTTGACAGAATATTGGCATAAGACAGCGCAGCTAGCTACTATGGAACAAACATGGCAACAATATCAAGAGGAAAAGCATTATTTAACCACGCGCTTAAAAGAACTAGAAGAAATCATGAAAAAGCCAAGTGTGGATATCAAGCCTCTAGAAGAACAATTGTCGATAATGAAGCAAAATATTGAGGAATTATCAATTAAGTATGCCCAAAATCAGCTTATTTATGCCCAAAATCAGCAACTTTGTCAACGCTATAACACCTTATTGGCCCAAAATCAACAATTACTGACAGAAGTACAGGACTATGCACGACTGGCTAAAGGGATGAACGGAACCAATGAATTGAATTTAACCCTAGAAAATTATTGCTTGCAGGTATATTTTCAAGAGGTGCTATTGCTTGCCAATCAACGGTTACAAGAGTTGACGCAAGGAAGATATACGTTAGAAATCAGTGATGAAAAAGGACGAACTGCAAGTAATACTGGCTTAGAGCTCGTGATTTTTGATGATTATACGGGTGAAATTCGTCGTGTACAAACCTTATCTGGCGGCGAAAGCTTTATTGTATCACTGGCTCTATCGCTATCCTTAGCCGATGTTATCCAGCAGCAAAGTGGCGGCGTTCAAATAGAAGCACTCTTTATTGATGAAGGCTTCGGGACTTTGGATGAACATACACTACAATTAGCCATTCAAACTTTAGCGCAGTTAGAAGGTCAGGGGCAAATGATTGGTATTATCAGTCATGTGCGTGAATTAAAAGAGCAAATTCCGCGCCAAATTCAAGTGAAAAAACTAGGGGATGGTCGCAGTGAAATTCGTATTCAAAGTGAGTCTCAAATTTCATAAAGAAAGATAAAGCTACTTAATCTTTCATGAGCATCATTTGTTTTAGAAATAATAAAATAAATGATGCTCATTTTTATATCTATTTTGTGATATTTTTAAAATTCGTAATCAAAACAAGAAGAATAAAATAATGTTATAAAACGCTTACAATATTTATTTAATGATTTACTGATTGTGATAAAATTTTTAATTAACCCCTAAGAAAGTTTCTGAAATCCTATGAGAATAGGCAAATAAAGCAAGTTTATTAACATTTTTACTGACATATCCTAAAATAGACTCTAGTAATTGACTTCATTATTGAGTATAATGGGCATGTAATAGTTTCAGTAGATGTTTTTAATTGCAATGAAGAAGGGAGAGACAATGATGTTAACACTTTATACATCACCGAGTTGTACCTCATGTCGTAAAGCTCGTGCATGGCTTCAAGAATATAATATTCCCTTTGTTGAACGAAACATTTTCTCTGAACCGTTAACCATCGATGAGTTGAAAGCTATTTTGCAGATGACTGAAGAAGGCACTGAAGAAATTATCTCAACTCGTTCAAAGGTTTTTCAAAAGCTGAATGTAAATTTGGATGAATTGTCCTTAAAAGATTTACTAAAATTAGTTCAGAAAAATCCTGGCCTATTAAGAAGACCAATCATGATTGACGAAAAGAGATTGCAAGTTGGATTTAATGAAGATGAAATCAGACGCTTCTTGCCACGCGATATCCGTCAATTAGAGTTAAGACAAGCTCAATTGATGGCAGGTTTATAAACCATTTTAGACGATACAGTCAGCAACAATGATACAAAGAAACGGATATTCAGATTTGACAGTTTTAGTAATCAGTCTGGATATTCGATTTTTTTACTGTTAAATCAAGGTCTATGTCCCTTGAGTTGACGAGCGCTGTGAAGATATTTTTCTTTACTTTTTGTGTACATACGTTAAAATATAGTTAAATGAAGAGAGGTGTAAACGACATGGAAGTAGAACATATTAATGATGATACGGTTCGCGTTTACATTCGTAGTGAAGATTTAGCCGAACGTGGCTTTACTTTTGTCGATCTTCTAGGTGGACATAAAGAGATTGAAAGTTTCTTTTATTCCATACTTGAAGAAGTTGACGTCGATAATCAATTCAGAGGTAGTGAGGCTGTCACATTCCAAGTGGTTCCTAAAGGGGACGGTTTGGATTTGTACATCTCCAAAAATATGACAATGGAAAAATTTTCCGAACTACCATTTTTGCGAGAATTTGATTTACAACAAGCGAATGATTTTGACGTTGAAGACGTGGATGACGATGAAATTTTTGAAGTAGATGAAAAGACTGCGCATTTAAATGAACAATTAGAAGGAATGCCACGCTTTTTAGATTGGATGAATCAAGTCACAGGTGGCAAGATGAATCAGCCATCTACAGAAGATAACCAAGCAACACCAAAACATTTACCAACATCAGCGCCAAATAAAAAAGCGAAGAAGTTGCAATATGTCTTTATGTTTGAAGACTTTGAAGATATTATCGAAGTGTCAAGCAAGGTGAATGCAGTAGGATATAATTCAAGTATTTATCAACTTGGTGGTTTTTATGCTTTAGTCATTCAATATACTGATGAATACTCAGACCGCGAATTTATCGATACTAAAAATGCGATTTTTAGAGAATTTGGAGTATTAACACCATTGACACAGGACGTTTTACAAGAACATGGTCATGTGATAATGGGTGACCACGCCATTACACAAATCAAACGAATTTTTAACACTTAAATAGATGATTTAGGTGCTTTAAAGACATGAAACGCGAATAAAAAAAAGATGCACAGCTTTTAGTTTTGTGCATCTTTTTTATTTATAGGCGCGCCAATCTAGATAAGTAATTTTGCCACTTGTTTCAGGTTGAATAAATTCTGGTAGACGTTTGATATTATCCAAGCCTTCAATCAGATAGCCATATTTTTGATCGTATTGATAATTAAACCAAGTCAGTGTATCAGCAGTTTTTACTTTCATCTCACAGGCTAGTTGTTGATCTTGTAAGAAAAGCTGCTTACATAAGTCCGACTGACGATCTTCAGCAAACATCTCAAAATCCGCTGACAATTCCTGAAAAACTTGATTAGCCAACGCAAAAGAATAGCCATCTTCCATACACCTTTGCATTTGGCATAAAAATTGACGTGCATATTTCTTTCCTTGAAGTTGTGCTGCTTTAAAATCTAAAGCTAACTGATAAGCCTCTTGGAAAGTGGTATTTTGTTGTTCAAGGTGTAAAGGTAATTGTTGAACGCGTAAATAATCACGAACTACCTGTAAATTAACCAATGGAATCACTTGTAAACGAGAATTTTCGTGGTATATTTGGCGAAAATATGTAAAATAGGGCATTAATTGCGCCAAAGAAGATTCCAGAGGGTTAATAAAGAGATAAACCTCGTTCAAAATGTATTCCTCCAATACTACTAGTTACCTTCACTCTAACAAAACTTTTCTGAAAATGAAAATAAAAAGCTTGCATGTTTTACACAATAGCCTCAAAAGCTCGCACGATTTTGTTCTTAGCAGGCTGATAGTGAATGGCAAATTCAGCCAATAAGTCAAGAAAATCTTGTTTTCCCTTACTTGCCTCGCTGACTTCTAGTTCGAGCTCATAATCATGATTTTTGCCGTACCAACTTTCATCTAAAGCTAATTCGCCAATTGGTAAGTCAATTTGAATACGAGCAGTCTTTAATTCGGCTAATAAGCGAACTTGGTCTGGTTGGATACCTAGTTGCACTAATTTTTGCGCCACACTGCCATGAGGTAAGATGGTTCTGGCTTGAAGTAAAGTTTGCGCTTGTTCAAGAGATAAGTGGTCGGTTGTCTCGAGTAAGCCATCTTTCAGGGGCGTTTTCAATGTACATTCCCCACCTTCTTCAAATGTACGGATGCGCAGCCCACAATGTAGTTGCTTTAAGCGAAAATCAGGGGTATCAAAATAATAATTTTCCTGCACAAAGGCATTTTTTTCAGGCGCGTATTTTGCTTTGATTGCCGCAAATTGCGCACTCGTTAATAGCGTTTTATATTCAATCTCGATTTGTTCTGTCATTATATCCACCTTTCTTCAAATGAATTATACAAAGAAGCAAGTCATTCGTCTAGTACACAGGAATAGTGAAATTTTTCTTTTGGTTGCGTTTTTTTACACTATGGTTGAATCTTTTTGTATGTTATAATCAAAAGAGTGGAATTTTTAAAGGTAGGTGTGCAGATGGACCGTGATTGGAATGATTTTTTAGCACCGTATGAACAAGCGGTGAGTGAATTAAAAGTAAAATTACGTGGCATTCGTAAACAATTTAGAGATCAAAAGCAGCATGTACCGATAGAATTTGTGACTGGACGGGTAAAACCAGTCGAAAGTATTTTAGCTAAGTCACAATTACGTGGTATTCCTTTAGAGCGTTTAGAAGAAGAGATGTCAGATATTGCTGGACTGCGCATTATGTGTCAGTTTGTAGAAGATATCCATACCGTGGTCGAATTATTACGGGCACGCAGAGATATGAAAGTGGTTATCGAGCGTGATTATATAACAAATAAAAAAACAAGTGGTTATCGTTCATATCATTTGGTCATTGAATATCCGCTACAAATGGTGAATGGCGAAAAAACGATTTTAGCGGAAATTCAAATCCGTACCTTAGCGATGAACTTTTGGGCGACCATTGAACATTCACTGAACTATAAGTATCAAGGCGTGTTCCCTGAAGAAATCGGGCAGCGTCTACAAAGAGCAGCCGAGGCCGCCTATTTGTTAGATGAAGAAATGTCTAGTATCCGAGAAGAAATTCAAGAAGCACAACGACTCTTTTCTCAAGGCATGCGTGGACCAGTAGAAACAACGACGAAGCTAGACCATGCTGACTTTGGTAGTCTTGATCAAGAGTTAGAGCAAGATTTTCTAACCACAGTAGAAGAATCAGTAGAAAAAGAAGAATAGGAGGGTGACTATGCGGGTAGCGATTATTCATAATAAAGAAGCATTATCTTTAGAAGTAGCAGCAAAATTGCGTGAATTATTACAAAAGGCGCATTATCAACTCGACCAAGATAATCCTGAATTAGTCATTTCAGTAGGTGGCGATGGGACGTTATTATCTGCTTTTCACTTATATAATCATAAACTCGATCAAGTGCGCTTTTTAGGGGTGCATACGGGTCATTTGGGCTTTTATACAGATTGGCGTGATTATGAGTTAGATGAGCTTGTGGATTCACTTTGTACGCAAGAAGAGAAGGCCATTAGCTATCCTTTGTTAGATGTGACGATTCATTATCGTAATGGCAAGCCGAGTCAACATTTTCTCGCACTCAATGAATCAACTATTCGCCGTAGTACCCAAACCTTAGAGGCTGATGTCTATATTAAAGATGAGTTGTTTGAAAAGTTTCGTGGGGATGGTTTATCGGTCGCAACGCCAACTGGTTCGACTGCTTATAATAAAAGTATAGGTGGTGCCGTGTTACATCCTCGAATCAACGCGATGCAATTAACTGAGATTGCGTCTTTGAATAATCGTGTCTTTCGTACATTAGGTTCGCCCATTGTCTTATCGCCGACTGAATGGATTGAATTAGACTTACCAGTAATTAATGATGAAACACATTACACGATTACCATTGATCAGTTGTCTTTAGAGCGGACTCAAGTCAAATGTATTGTTTACAAAATAGCCAAAGAACGGATTCACTTTGCCTCGTATCGCCATACGCATTTTTGGCGGCGAGTACGTGATTCCTTTATCGGAGAGGTTTAATGCAATTTCAATATATTTATGAAAAATCAGCAAGCCAACAACTCAAATATTTCCTAAAAGAACAAGGAATCTCTAAAGGCTTATTAGCAAAAATTAAGTTTCAAGGGGGACAAATTGCGGTTAATGGCCAAATCGAAAACGTCTTATATCAGCTTAAAGCACAGGATGTCGTGCAAATTACAATCCCTGATGAAGGCGAGCATGAAACAGTGCTGCTTGATGAGACGCCGATTGATATCGTTTATGAAGATGCGCATATTTTGGTCGTCAACAAACCTGCCAATGTCGCAAGTATTCCGGCACAATATCATCCCAATGGTACGATGGCTAACCGCGTGAAAGCTTATTACAAACGTCAAAATTATGCCAATCAAGTCATCCATGTTGTCACAAGATTAGATCGCGATACTTCTGGATTGATGGTCTTTGCCAAACACGGATTTGCCCATGCGAAACTTGATGTTCAGTTACGTAATAAGCAATTTGTGAAGAGGTATCAAGCCTTGGTGACTGGTAATCTTGCACAATTAAAAAACCATGCATGGATTGATTTACCGATTGCTAGAGACTATGATTCGCTTTTAAAACGGAAAATTGACGACTCGGGCAAGCAAGCCAAGACCGAATACTGGTTAGAAAAATGTAACCAAGAGCTGGCTTTGGTTGACATTCAGCTTCATACTGGCCGTACCCACCAGATTCGGGTGCATTTTGCAGCAATTGGGTGCCCATTACGTGGCGATGAATTATATGGTGGTCTAGTCGATGAAATGATGAACCGTCAAGCCTTGCATTGTTACGAATTACAATTTACCCATCCTTTTACGCAAGAAGCTTTACACTTTACCCAAGCATTACCCCAAGATATGGCAGATTTAGCGCAAACAATCAAATAATGCGAATTTTTCGTGAGCAGTTAAATGTTTAGCTGTCCACGAAAGATGTCGCCTAGATATAAGAAAAATGAGGTGAGAACAGTGGAAGAAACATTAGAACAAGAATTACAAAATCGTTTCGAACGTTTGAAAGAAGAATTACTTGCCAATGAGATTCAGGAATTTAGAAATGATTTTCTTGAAATGCACTACTATGAACAAGGACAATTCTACCAATCGCTGACAACCGAGGAACGACTGATGCTGTACTCTTTACTGTCTCCTAAAGAAATGGCGGATATGTTTGACGTCTTGGAAGAAGATAATGACAATATGAGTGATTATCTTGCGGAGATGCGTCCAAGTTATGCGGCCAACATGCTATCTGAGATGTATAGCGATAATGCCGTGGATATCTTGAATACGTTAGATAAAAAACAAATGGCTATGTATTTATCTTTAATGGAAAAAGAAGTAGCGAGTGAAATCCGTGAATTATTACATTATGAAGATGAAACAGCCGGATCCATTATGACAACCGAATATGTTTCGATTGTCGCAAATCAAACTGTGCGTTCAGCGATGTATGTATTAAAATCAGAAGCCAACGTAGCCGAAACCATTTACTATATTTATGTTGTGGATGCTGAAGACCATCTGGTGGGGGTTATTTCTTTACGTGATCTGATTGTCAATGATGATGACGCGTTGATTGCGGATGTGATGAGTGAACGGGTGCGAAGTGTGCATGTTGGTGATGACCAAGAAGATGTTGCGCAAACTTTCCGTGATTATGACTTCTTAGCTTTGCCGGTTGTTGATTACGAAGATCATTTAGTCGGAATTGTTACTGTTGACGATATCATTGATGTTATCGATGATGAAGCCACTGCTGATTATTCAGGTTTGGCGGCCGTTAACGTTGAAGAAGTTGATGAAAATCCCCTAAAAGCAGCCAGTCGCCGTTTACCTTGGTTGATTGCTTTGTTATTCTTGGGGATGATCACTGCTACGATGATTAATCGTTATGAAGAGTTGGTTAGTGAAGCCAGTATCTTAGCGGTATTTATCTCGTTGATTACCGGTACAGCCGGAAATGCAGGGACTCAAGCACTAGCCGTTGCAGTTCGCCGAATTGCGATGCCCGAAGATAAAGATCGTAGTTTTTTGATTACTGTCATTAGCGAATTAATTACTGGTTTAATTATCGGTTTGATTACAGGAATCGTGATTTTTGCTTTAGTCGCTATCTGGAAACACAATCCAATTTTAGGTTTTGTCATTGGGATTGCGATGATGTGTGCCATTACGGTGGCTAATCTAGCTGGTACCTTTATTCCAATGTTAATGGACAAACTTGGATTCGATCCAGCTGTAGCAAGTGGCCCCTTTATTTCAACATTATCTGACTTGACCAGTGTGTTAATATATTTCAATATCGCCAGCCTTTTCATGCAATATTTCATGAAATAAGCAGCAAAATAATTTAACAGCCAAGAAAGTACCTAACGTAAAGGTGCTTTCTTTTTTTAGATTTTATCATAGAGTGCTTATCTTTTTTGCGGAAAAAGCGTCTAAACAATCGCAAATTTTTTCTCAAAATGACTTACAAGCGGTTCGTAAAGGAATTTATGTGGATGAGATGACGTGGATAGATGAACTTTATGTACTACACCAACGTTGTCCAAACGCAGTATTGTCACATGATGAGACCTTGTATTGTCATGAGTTACTTGATAGAGAGCCTCTCTTACATACTTTAACTATTTATAGTGGATATAATGCACATCGATTGAAAGTTGATGGAAGGTGTAAAGTCTATACTATGAAGAAAGAATTACTAAATGTCGGTAAGATTGCTGTGCAAGATAATGATGGTCATAAGATTCCTATGTATGATTTAGAAAGAACAATCTGTGATCTCATTTAAAATCGCAATAAAATGGAAGTGCAGGATTTCAATGCGACTTTGAAAACATATATTTCTAGAACAGATAAAAATCTAAATCGGCTAATGGAATACGCTAAATTATTCCGAGTTGATAATATCGTTCGAAGTTATATGGAGGTATTGCTATAGGATGTACTTAAAGCTAGAACAAGTAAATAAAAAAAACTTCTACCCTATACAGCCATTTAGCGTATGGAGTAGGAGTTTTTTTAATCATTCAACTGATCATTTTCGGCTGGGTTTTCACCGGCAAGCAAGCCTTTTTTCAATAAGTGATATTTATTCTTCAAATTCACCACATTTTTTTGATAATCCTGGCTATACATAATTGAGAAGAGTGTATCTAAAATATATTGGAAGGCCACTTGCGAAGAGAATGTCCCGATTTTCCAAAAATCATATTCCGTTTGTGTCACGACTTGCACATAATCAGCTAATTCATTTAGCTCGCCATGGGCATTACCGGTGAATAACACGCTAGGAATCTTTTTATCATGAAAAAGCTGTAAAAAACGCTCGTATTGCTTTATGCGTCCACTATAAGATAAAATCATCACACAATCTTCTTCAGTGATATTCGCAGCTACCCAATCTTCATCAGCATATTCTTCACCAATAATGGGGAATCTATTAATCTTCATCAATTTATTTTGAAAACCGCGGCAACGAATCTGCGTGTCCCCTTGAGCAAATATAAAAATACGTTTGGCTTTTAGCAACAGTTTTGCGACTTGTTCGAGTAAAGGATAGTCAAGCTGCACGACCGAACGTTGAATAGTCTCAGTATACAAAGTGGCCATTTTCTTTGCGATGATTTCTGAATTATCACTTGGTTCAAAAGGAAAGTTTGGATTGACATTGTCGATTTTATGCAGATTACGATAAACAATCTCGACCAGTTCCGCCTTGAATTCCTTAAATCCTTCATAATCTAGTTTTTTGGCTAGACGTACGATAGCAGAATGGGAAGTATACGTTTTTTTTGCCAAGTCCTCAATGGTCATTTGCGGAATTTCATCGATATGACTCAAGATAAAAGTCGCAATTCGCTCTTCATTGGCGGTTAAGTTGGTGGTTGCTTGTAATTTATCGAGCAAGAACATCATCATTTCTCCCTATTCAAATTATTGTCAATTCATTATAGCATATGGCAAACTGAAGCTAAAATAAAAACTTAAGTTATCTAAATATTTGTGAAACTTTTCGTCAATATAGTAAAATATTTTACTTGTGTAGATTTCAAAGTTTATCAAAATGCTAGAAATGAGTTAAATGAAATAATGAACAAAGTAAACAAAAAATTATCAGTAAACAAAATGTTCAATGATTTAATATTTGCCTAGTTATTAATGAAAGATATTGCCAAAACATAATGCGAGAATTGTCTATACCACTTTTTTCTTGCTATAATGCAATTCAGAATGGGAGGGTTTTTTCATGTTAACAGTAGCATACATTGGAAATGGCAAGAGTACGAATCGGTATCACATGCCCTTTGTGTTAAAACAAAAAGACAAAATTCGTGTTAAGACGATTTATTCCAGACACTTATCTCAAGCTTGGACGCCAATTGAAGGGGTACATTATACCACGAATATTGAGGATATTTACCAAGATGATGAGATTCAGTTAGTGATTATTACGACACCGAATGCTTCACACTATCCATTAGCCAAAGATTGTTTGTTACATGGAAAGAATGTTTTAGTTGAAAAGCCGTTTTCATTAAGTTATGACGAGGCACAAGAATTATTTGACCTTGCGAATGAGAGAGGACTTTTTGTGCAATGTTATCAAAATCGTCGCTTTGATTCGGACTTTTTAACGGTACAAAGAGTGATTGAAAGTGGTAAACTAGGAGATTTATTGGAAGTGGAAATGCATTTTGATTATTTCCGTCCAGAAGTGCCACAAAGCGTTGCGCATTTTTCAGTGGCCGAAAGTTTCCTATATGGGCATGCCTGTCATACGCTTGATCAGGTGATTTCTTACTTTGGTGAACCTGATAATGTACATACTGAAGTGCGTCAATTACTTGGTGAAGGCCGCATGAATGATTACTTCGACCTTGATTTGTATTATGGTAAGTTAAAAGTTTCCGTGAAATCAAGTTATTTTCGTATCAAACCACGTCCAAGTTTCATCGTCTATGGAACAAAAGGCATGTTTGTTAAAGAAACCAAAGACCGCCAAGAAGAGCACTTGAAGATGTTTTATATGCCGACTCATCCTGATTTTGGGGTTGATTTACCAGAGCATTATGGCACTTTAACTTATGTAGATGACTGTGGCAACTACCATGAAGAAAAAGTCATCTCAGAAGTGGGCGATTATAGCCGGTTTTACGAGGCTCTTTACGATACTCTAGTGTTAGGTAAGGAAAAACTCGTAAAAGATGAAGAAACACTGCTTCAGATGAAATTACTAGAGGCTGCTATCCACCAGCTTTCGTAATTTCAGATTTAAACTATATACTACTAGCCATTGACAGAGCCTTTTTATGTTTTTTTCCTGACATAAAAGGGCTTTGTCTGTTTTTTAGTATTCCTTTGCTTCACTGGATGATTTATGACTGTTGTAAAGAAACACAGCGTTCGTTATAATGGAAGAAGTTGATAATCAAAGGAAAGGAATTAATAATTTGAGAAATGAAATGATGCACCGTCCTGTGGTGATGAAAGAATTAGTCCAATACCTAAGAACGGCACAAAAACCTTTAGCCGGTGAGCTGGGCAAGGTCGAACTTGAGGCCAATGAACAAGAAGTGCCCATTATTCCGCATGAAACCGTGGTCTTTATGCAATTTTTACTAGGCCAAATCAAGCCACAAAATATATTAGAAATAGGTTGTGCGATTGGTTTTTCTTCTAGTTTAATGGCGCAATTTGTCGGCGAAAAGGGTCAAGTTACTACTATTGATCGCTTCGATGTAATGATTGACAAGGCAAAAAAAACTTATGAACGTCTTGGCTTAACGGATAAAGTCACACTTTTGGAAGGCCAAGCAGCAGATATTTTACCCACATTGACGGGTCCATATGATTTTATTTTTATGGATAGTGCGAAGTCAAAATACATCGAGTTCTTGCCAGAGTGTTTACGGTTATTGAAAAAAGGTGGCGTCTTAATGGTGGATGATATTTTCCAAGGTGGTACCATTTTAGATCCTTATGAAAGCATTCCTCGTGGGAAACGTGCCATTCATCGTAAACTAAATGAATTTTTACAAGTGATTAATACCCACCCCGATTTAACGACTTCACTTGTACCTTTAGGGGATGGTATTGCTTTGATTACAAAAGAAGTGGATGAAATAGATGCCACAACATTACGGATATCGGAGGAAGGATAATATGACATTTGAAGAAGTATTGCCAGAATTAAAAAAAGGAGCGAAAATCATTCGTAAAGGTTGGAGTGGTTTTGAACTTTATGTCACTTTAGTATCAGGCCAAACTTATGATGAATCACCAGTGACACCCTATTTATTAATCAAAACCTCAGATGAAGGATTTTCAAGTTTTGCCCCAACAGTTTGTGATATTTTAGCTGACGACTGGCAAATTGTGGAATATGCCAAATGAGTGAATTTAATAAAAAGGTCGTGCTTGTCACTGGGGTAGCATCGGGTATTGGTTTGGCGCAGGCGAAGATATTTCTAGCAAATGGTGCCAAAGTTTTTGGGGTGGATTGCCAAGAAATGCCGGAAAATCTTGCGGATAGTCCTCACTTTGTTTATTTTCAAGGGGATGTGAGCGATAGTCAAGTATGTAAACAAGCCGTAGAAAAGTGCTGTCAACATTTTGGTAAAGTAGATATTTTGCTAAATACGGCAGGTGTCCTAGATAATTATGCAACCATAGCTGAGACTTCAATCGATCAGTGGCATCAAGTATTGCGGACAAATTTGGATAGTATGTTTTATTTTTGTAAGCTAGTTATTCCGCAAATGATACAAGCTGGCGGTGGGGTAGTCATCAATATGGCTTCGGTCGCTAGTCTTATCGCAGGTGGTGGCGGTGTGAGCTATACTGCCTCTAAGCATGCCATTGCCGGACTGACCAAACAACTTGCTTATGATCATGGGAAGGACCATATTTCTGTTAAGGCCATTGCTCCAGGTGCGATTCAAACCCCAATGAATGCAGCTGATTTTGCAGGCGATGGTGCGATGGCGCAATGGGTTGCTGATGAAACACCGATCAAACGCTGGGCCCAAGCAGCCGAAGTCGCCGAGCTTACCTTGTTTTTAGCCAGTGAAAAAAGTAGTTATCTTCACGGTGCCATTGTTCCTTTTGATGGCGGCTGGACAATCAAATAAAATATTTTCAACCCACAAAGGTAGATTAGCTACTTTTGTGGGTTGTTTTTGTACTTTGACTTGTAAAATAGCATAATCTCGTGTTTGACAGTTGTAAGGTGTAAAAATTGCCGTAAGCCTTGCGCGCTAACGAATAGACGTGTTTGATGGTCGTTCAAAAGTGTTGTATGTGAAACAAAGAAACGGAAAGTGCATGTCTAAAATATGAAAATAAATTCACACGCCTTCCAAAATTTTGGGAGGTTTTTTTCGCGCTTTTGTGGAAATTTTGCGTATTTAATAAGTGGAGGGAAAACTTATGATTTATTAATTGTTTAAACTCGACGTAAGAATTTATTATCTCCAATATTATGCTAGAAGTTTTTCGAATTTTTTGAGTGCAAAACAGTATCAATTATCTTGTTTACACATTTGTATATCCCTTGCTGGTTTGACTGTTCATGCTCCTTTTAATATTCATTGAAAAGGTTTTATAGTATAATAAATTTGTGGAGGAAGAAAGGATATTTCCATGAAAAAAGAAAATAAAAACCAGGTGTATTTTGGACTAACCAATGATATCATCTTTGGTTGGATTATGAAAAGCGATGAGAATTGTTTAGCGATTATCCGCGCGATTTTACCAGAACTAAACATTACTAGCATTGTTCACAAAGAGGCCCAGCACGATATTACCCCAGTAACCTCCGCTCGCGGTGTCAGATTTGATGCCGTGGTGTAAGACGCTCAAAAACGTTATTATGATATTGAAATGCAGGTGGAAAATACCGGCGATTTAGGAAAGCGTACCAGATACTATCAATCACAAATTGATAATGAAACCTTAAAGAAAGGACAAACCTTCCATGAGTTGAAAGAAAGTTTTGTTATCTTCTTATGTGCGTTTGATCCGTATGGCTATGGATTACGCCGCTACCAATTCCATCAATATGAAGACACGATTCGGAATTTACGCTTAGATACGCATGCGCATGTGCTTTTTATCAATTCAAAGGGGACGGAAGGTGAAGTATCAAATGATTTGGCAGGGATTAT